>NZ_JBLWEX010000215.1:0-16773 GCF_048323875.1 Yersinia sp. LJYL362 | reverse complement strand
GCACTGAGCAGGTTAAGAAAAACAGTGCAGCTAAAGCGGGCTGCAAACTGTTTCTCACCAAGCCGCTGGGAATTGGTATCCTCACTACCGCTGAGAAGAAGAGTCAATTACGGCCAGAGCACCAAGGTGTTGCTACGGAAACTATGTGTCAACTGAATAAGTCTGGCGCTGACTTTGCCCATATACTGGGGGTCACTGCTATGACAGATGTGACCGGGTTTGGTCTGTTAGGGCATCTCAGTGAGATTTGTCAGGGGTCGGGTGTGCAGGCAACATTACATTTTTCGTCTATCCCGCGTTTACCCGCAGTAGAAGAGTATATTGCCGCAGGTTGTGTTCCGGGGGGAACGGGGCGCAACTTTGACAGCTATGGTCATCTGATTGGCAAAATGTCCGATTTGCAGAAGAGTTTACTCTGCGACCCACAGACATCAGGTGGCTTGCTGTTAGCTGTGTTACCTGATGCTGAGGCGCAAGTGCAGGAAATAGCCGCTCAACATGGTATGACGCTCAGTGCTATTGGCGAACTAAATGTAGTGGATAATGACCGGGCACTGATTGAGATTACAGAATGACCTTTTATTTGCTGTCTTTTTATTTGATGTATCAGTGCGGTGAATGATGCGACTTTTTATTGCCGAAAAACCGAGTCTGGCACGGGCGATAGCCGATATCTTGCCAAAGCCGCATCGACGGGGTGATGGATTCATTGCTTGTGGTAGTGACAACATGGTGACCTGGTGTGTGGGCCACTTGTTGGAACAAGCTCAACCTGATGCTTACGATAGCCGTTATGCGCGTTGGTCACTGGCAGATTTACCGATAATTCCTGAAAAATGGCGATTACAGCCACGCCCTTCAGTGAGCAAACAATTGAATGTTATCAAACAGTTGTTACAACAAGCTGATGAAGTCATTCATGCGGGAGACCCTGACCGTGAAGGGCAACTTTTGGTTGATGAGGTATTGGATTATCTCGATTTGGCGGCAGAGAAACGGCAAAACGTCCGGCGTTGTTTGATTAATGACTTAAACCCGCAAGCGGTTGAGCGTGCCGTGGAGCGCCTGCGCTATAACCGTGAGTTTATCCCGCTATGTGTCTCAGCATTAGCGCGAGCCAGAGCTGACTGGTTGTATGGTATCAATATGACTCGAGCCTATACCATTCTTGGGCGTAATGCGGGCTATGATGGCGTGTTGTCGGTCGGTCGGGTGCAAACGCCGGTGTTAGGGCTGGTGGTGCGCCGCGATGAAGAAATAGAAGATTTTGTTGCCAAAGATTTTTTTGAAGTTAAAGCCCATATCGTCACGCCTGCTGATGAGCGCTTTATTGCACTATGGCAGCCGAGTGATTCTTGTGAGTCCTATCAGGATGAAGAAGGGCGCTTGTTACACCGGCCATTAGCAGAACACGTTGTTAATCGTATTGCGGGTCAGCCTGCACTTGTTACCTCCTATAATGATAAACGGGAATCAGAAACAGCCCCGTTGCCATTCTCGCTATCTACCTTGCAGATTGAAGCCGCCAAACGATTCGGGCTAAGTGCGCAGCAAGTGCTGGATATTTGCCAGCGATTATATGAAACGCACAAATTGATTACGTATCCGCGTTCGGATTGCCGATATCTACCAGAAGAGCATTTCGCAGGGCGTCATTCGGTACTCAATGCCATTAGTCTCCATCAGGCTGATCTTTTACCGCTGGATGTAATGGACAGTGATAGGCGCAACCGCTGTTGGGATGATAAAAAAGTCGATGCCCACCACGCGATTATCCCGACGGCGCGGGCCAGTAAAGTGAATTTAACCACCGATGAGAGCAAGGTTTATCGATTAGTCGCGCAGCAATATCTGATGCAATTTTGTCCTGACGCACAGTTCCGTAAATGCGTTATTGAGCTGGATATTGCCGGTGGTAAGTTTATTGCTAAAGCCCGTTTTCTGGCCGAAGCGGGTTGGCGTACCTTGCTTGGAAGTAAAGAGCGAGATGAAGAGAATGAAGGCGCGCCACTGCCAGTGGTTGAGAAGGGGGCCGAGTTGTTGTGTGAGCGCGGTGAAGTTGTGGAGCGTCAAACTCAGCCGCCCCGGCCATTTACTGATGCGAGTTTATTATCAGCCATGACGGGTATAGCCCGTTTTGTGCAAGATAAAGAACTGAAGAAAGTGTTACGTGCAACTGATGGTTTGGGGACTGAAGCAACACGAGCCGGAATTATTGAGCTATTGTTTAAACGGACTTTTTTGTTTAAAAAAGGCCGATACATTCATGCCAGCCCAGCAGGAAGAGCATTGATTCATGCATTGCCTGATATTGCCGCACGGCCGGATATGACGGCGCACTGGGAGTCTACGCTGACACAAATCAGTGAGAAAAACTGTCGCTATCAGGATTTTATGCAACCGCTGGTGGCCACATTGCAGGATTTAATCAGTCAGGCAAAACAAAATCGGTCACCTCAGGTCTTTCGTGGGTTGCCAGCAGCCCCATCCGGGGCGATAAAAAAACGTAAGAAAACGCCATCCAAAACCAAGGAGAATAAGTCATGAGAACATGGGTAATGCTGGGATGTATTGGTTTTGCCACACTTATTTCCGGTCAGGTTTTGGCAAACAGGAATAATGTTGATGTCGTTGTTCCTTTGCCTCCAGAGGTCTGGAATAACTCATCAAATCGTAATACCAACAATAATCCTTGCACACGCTGCTGCATTTACCAAAATCAAAATTACTCGGAAGGTGCAGTGTTGCGGGTTGAAGGTGAAGTTTTGCAATGTGTGCGTGATCCCAACGTGGTTGGGACTAATCCACTTATCTGGAAAAGATTAACCAGATAACGGACTACCGTTTTTGTTCGATAAAAGCATCTAATAACGGGATGTCAGCGGGGGCCAGAGGGTAGCGATAAGCATCCTCTGGTGTTAGCCACGCCAGAGCCGAGTGACAATGCAACACCGGCTCACCACTGAAGTTTTCAATATGCCAGGCGTGTAACCGGATGATGCGTTGCTGTGAGTTCCATTGATTGGTAGCAATATATTGGCCTATTATTGCATCAATATTTAATTCTTCGCCAAGTTCACGCATCAATGCTTGCGGTTGACTCTCTCCAGCTTCGACTTTGCCCCCAGGGAATTCCCACAAACCTGCCTGATCGCGATGTGAATCCCGTTGTGCCAATAAAACCTTACCGTTTCGTTCTATAATTGCCGCAACGACATCAATCATTTTCTATTTGCCCGATTACATTGGTTTATGTGTCACGCCAAGAGGCAAC
The DNA here is from genome assembly GCF_048323875.1 of Yersinia sp. LJYL362. Taxonomy (NCBI): domain Bacteria; kingdom Pseudomonadati; phylum Pseudomonadota; class Gammaproteobacteria; order Enterobacterales; family Yersiniaceae; genus Yersinia; species Yersinia sp. LJYL362. Next base: position 13,499 of record NZ_JBLWEX010000215.1, on the reverse strand, counting down.
CCTATAAATAGGGGCTACCTCAATGTAAAGCGTGATTAGAGCGCGAATTCAGACCACACAGGGGCGTGATCTGAGGGTTTCTCCATACTTCTAATATCGTAATCGATGCCAGTGGCAATACAGCGGGCGGCCAGAGATCGGCTTGCCAGTAATAAATCTATGCGCAAGCCTCTATTTTCGTCAAAACCACGCGAACGGTAGTCAAACCATGAGAATTGGTCATTACAATCCGGGTTTGCTGCACGGAATGTATCCACTAACCCCCAATTTTGCAGGCGCTCTAACCATGCGCGTTCTTCAGGCAAGAATGAGCATTTACCGGTACGTAGCCAACGCTTGCGGCTATCTTCACCAATGCCAATGTCGAGATCGGTTGGGCTGATATTTAAATCACCCATAATCAGCACCTGGGCATCAGCCGAAAGTTGCTGCTCCAAATACTGTTGTAAGTCGGCATAAAAACGTTCTTTGGCAGGAAACTTAATGGGGTGGTCACGGCTTTCTCCTTGAGGAAAATAACCATTAATCACGGTTAAGGGACCTTGTGGCGTTGCAATATCGGCCATGATAATACGGCGCTGTGCATCTTCTTCATCTGTAGGGAAGCCCCGACGAACCGCTAAAGGTTCATTCCTGGTTAATAGTGCGACGCCATAATGCCCTTTTTGCCCATGATAAAAGACGTGATAACCATGTTGGCTGACCTCTTCAAGCGGGAACATATCATCGTGGACTTTCGTTTCTTGAAGCCCGATAACATCAGGTTGATGTTGTTCGATTATTGCAGCCAGTTGATGAGGTCGAGCACGTAGGCCATTGATATTAAAAGAGACAAACTTCATGGTCAGCACCGTATATTCGCTAGAAATGATGTCGAATATTAGCAGATGCCGAATAAAAATGTAATGCACAACAAAAGAATAAGTAATAGGTGATGCAGAGAATAGATAATAAAATACTTTTACCGACAAAAGTCAAAATAACCCTATAAATATTTTTATATTTCACATGAGTTTATCGCAGTATCTCGGATTATTAATTAAACGGCGTGCTACATGTATTATTCATACCCTAATTTCAGATAAAATTAATTTTATCTTGCCAGGCGGCCATGTTTTTTCTGACAAAAAAATAAGTTATATTCTTTTATGGTTGAAACATTATAAATATCTATCGATTTAACTTAATCACTCTATTGGTGTAAATGATTTAAAGCATTTCCTTGCTAGCAACCCATCCCACTTAATTTTTTTTTGGCGGTAAATGCTATAGGCATTTCTATTTTTTCTTTGATAAAGCGTTAACTGATTTTGTCACGAGAAGAATAAAAAATAGTTATTTGATATCATAGATCTACATTTAAAACTCTGTTAAAAATATTTGCAATGTTAAGGCGGTAATACACTAAATCGCCAAAACTTTGATTGCAAAACATGCAACTTTACGTCGTTAGTGTCTACGCAGTAATAGCTTATTATAATATATTTATAAATTATTCCAAACCCACTGGTGTTTTTTTTATTATATATATAAACAATATCTACAGTTGGCATTATATACGTAGGCATGCTTGTCTTTTTTTTCTGATAATTTTTGACGCAAAGCAAAGGATTGGTGAATTATGTTTCTATCTCGTAAGTTGGAGGCCTTTATGGCCGTAGTAGAAAATGGCTCGCTGAGTAAGGCGGCAAGAGTAATGAACAGGACTACACCGCCTGTTGCGAAGTCGATAAAAGACTTCGAGAGCATAATAGGGAAAAAGTTATTCAAACGAGAAAAATTTGGCATGAGTTTAACGCGAGATGGAGAGGTTTTATATAATGATCTAAAAGATTTATATCAACAAGAAAAAGAAATCACTAAAAAACATCTCACAGGTCACGTTTCCAATATCATCAACATTTATTACGACTGGGGAAAAAGTGAAAAATTGACGAAATTATATAGAGTGGCAGAAAAAAACAATATACAGGCTAATATAATAAAGTTTCAATATGAAAATATTGATGAGATTGGAGACTATGATGGGAATTCACTTATCCTTTCATCTGAAAAAGTCAGCAGTGACAGATTTATGCTACTGAATGAAGTTCCGGATAGTGGATTTGGTATTTATGGTAGAAAAGACATACTTAATGAGAGCTCTGACATTATAAGTATTCTTCATAATAATATTTGGCTGTGTAATCCGATGTTATATAGAAGTAAGTTTGTCAAATATCTGGAGGAATGCGTTAAAAAACAATATAGTAAAGTGAATGTGAGGCAGGTAGACAACCTGGCTTGTTGCTTGAATTTCATCTACTCCGGGCGATATATCTGTATTACAGATTCTATTATGGATGATTTTAATGGCGATTCAAAATTGGATTTTATAGATTTAACAAACTTTCAAGAAGAAAATAAATTGTATTTCTACAAATCAAGATCACATTCAAGTGTACTTAATAGGTTAATTGATTATATACATACTCTGGTGTGAAAATGTCACATCGTTAATCTATTATCAACCGAGTTGATTGTTATCTATTGATTTGTAGTGATTTTATTTAAATATTTTCTGGGATTTTATATTTACATATGAATATATGATGGAGGATGTACTCTGCACAGAAGGTGGTGGGGGAAGGATTGCTTGTCACGTTGTTCCTCACCCTCGGGCCGCCGCCGCGCGTCGTTATCTCGCTATGCTCAGCGCGAACCTTGGTCGAAGGTTCTTACCTTCCCCTGATGGGTGCTATTTTTTGATTGAGTTATTTACTGAGGAGATGGTGAATAATTAATAGATGGTGGTGGGGGAAGGATTACTCGTCACTTCGTTCCTCACCCTTCGGGCCGCCGCTACGCTCGGCGCGAACCTTGGTCGAAGGTTCTTACCTTCCCCCGATGGGTGCTATTTTTTGATTGAGTTATTTACTGAGGAGATGGTGAATAATTAATAGATGGTGGTGGGGGAAGGATTCGAACCTTCGAAGTCGATGACGGCAGATTTACAGTCTGCTCCCTTTGGCCGCTCGGGAACCCCACCACTGGCCTATTTATTCTACAACATGACTTAACAACATTGCTCTACAACACAGTCTTGGTAAGCGGGGCGCATCATATCAAATGAAGCGCCCCTGTAAAGACTTGAAATGAAAAAAATAATTCGTTCGGTGATTTTTTGTCCGTGGCGATGGTTATATCGGCAAAAAATATCGATTTATTGCGTGCTTACAGAATAACAGTACGGTTACCGTAAACAAAAACGCGCTGTGCTAATACTCGATACAGCGCACGGCTCAGTACATTTTTTTCTACGTCTCGCCCGGCACGCATCATATCTTCGGCGGTATATGAATGATCAACATGAATGACATCCTGCATGATGATTGGGCCTTCATCCAGGCTGTCATTGACATAATGCGCAGTAGCGCCAATGATTTTCACCCCACGCTCATAAGCTTGGTGATATGGACGCGCGCCGATAAATGCCGGTAAGAATGAGTGGTGGATATTAATAATCTGGTATGGGAAGCGTTGCACAAAGGCTGGCGTCAATACGCGCATATATTTTGCCAACACAACATAGTCTGGTTGGTATTGTTCAATTTGTTCAATCAGGCGCTGATCATGTTGGTCACGGGTCAAACCTTCATGACTAATAAGATGGAACGGTATATCAAAGCGCTCGACTAAATTTTGTAGTTCATTGTGGTTGCCGATGACGGCTGCGATTTCTACATCCAGACCGCCGTAGGCGCTTTTCATCAATAAGTCGCCAAGGCAATGCGCTTCTTTCGTTACCATAATAACAATGCGACGACGCCCGGCAGTATGCAATTCGCGGTTGGTCCCTTCAGGCAATGCATCATCCAGATCAGCCAATAGCGTGGTATCGTTAAAAATACCCTCAAGCTCTGTGCGCATGAAGAAACGGCCGGTCAGATGATCGACGAATTCATTATTTTGCACGATATTCAGTTGGTGCTTGTAGCAGATATTGGTAATTTTTGCGATTAAGCCTTTGGCGTCAGGGCAAATAGTGCGGAGCACTTTTTTTTGTATATTCTGGTGTGGCATAAGGTGGTAAATCCTGTCTTAGCATGACTTGATGTTATGTAAATGTTCGATGGTACGGCCAGTAAAAGAACGATTTTACTGTTAGCGCCCGCAGCATTTCTTATATTTTTTTCCAGAACCACATGGGCAGGTATCATTTCTACCCACAGATGGTCGGATTCCGTCAATATAGTACCAGTGTTCTTTTATGCGAAGAAAGCGGGAACGTTCATGCATCGCACTAACCTGAGTACTATTGGCATCTTTAAAACGGGCAATGAATTCAACAAAAGCCTCATTATCTTGATCCCCAGCCATTTCAGCAATAACGGCTAACCCCTGCCATGTGGTATTGCTGAAACTTTGAATGATTCCATCGCGCCATTGTTCGGCATTGCAGTCGGGATGCCAGGTTGCAATGAGATAATCCACATTCTTTTTCACGTAGGCACTATAACGGGAACGCATCAATATAGACGGTTTAGCCGCAACTTCGGTACCCAGAATATAAGGTTCACAACACCTTTGATATTCAAGTGTACTGCCGCAAGGACACTGTTCTGACAAAATTTCTCCAAATAATCAATATGCCGTGATAGCCATTCGTTGCCCGTAAGCAGTAAATCAGAGTCGGGAAAATCGAACTGTTGTGAATATGAGGGCTATCTTACCTAATCATGTGTTGAGGTTCAAAGCGGATAGTCTCAGAAGAGAAGCGCGGTAGTTAAAAAGAATTGTGATGAGTGTCACAAAAATACTTGACCGGCGTTTCATTTTGGATTAACTTTGTAACTGTGATGTGTATCACATAAAAATAAAGATATTTACAGGAGCAACCATGAAACTGATTAACAAAATTATCGCAATGTTCGAAAAAATGAGCGTCTCATTTGGTACTTTTAACGGTTAATTATTTCATAATTAATCCGTAAGTCTTCACAATATTCTGGATAGAATTCTGTTTGCGGATGATGGTTCTAAATTCATCAAAAGCAGAATGTAAAATAACAGCATAATATGTAATTATCTGTTTCCGACTTTTGCTATTATTAGACAATATCTCGTATTTTGATTTGTGTAATCTCGGATATTTATTCTAAATAGCTGCCATTAGGGCGGCTATTTTGCATTTCATCTATTTTAAAAATAGTGAAACTCAAATGAAATATTTCATGAATTAGACGCATGTATATTATGCATGTTACTCATGGTTTGCTCTGCGGCCAGAAGCTAGCGATTGCATCATATACACACTTAATGGGTCATATTCATAGCGGCCAAATTGAGATGTTAATTCAAAACCTAATCGTTGATATAATTTTATCGCTTCAGGTTGATAAACTCCCGTTTCAAGATGAATTTTCTTTGAAATTAACGCATTAGCTTGATGGAACAACGCGGTTATTAACCGTTGAGCAACTCCCTGGCCTCGATAATCTGGGCTGACAAAAACACGCTTAATTTCAGAGTACGGTGTCTTGGGCCGTGCCAGAATAGCGCATCCAACTATACCTTCTTCATATTTAACAACATAAACGAATGTTTCTATCTGAGCCAAACTATCGAGAGATTCCGCGTGATTGTTTTCGTAGGGGTATAATGCAGATTGGTACGCATCTAATTGATTCATTAATGTAAGAAGTCCAGGAATAAATAGGTCGGCTTGGCATATTTCAATATTCATAGTACCCCATTTGGGCCGAAGGCTATATCTTAGTCAGGAAATGTAAAGTATTTGTATCAAAATACCAGAAGGACAAATATTCACTATAGTTTCATCTGTAAGGCTGCAAAGTAAAAGAACAACAGATGCTTTATTTCTCAGTCACAGCCAGATTGATGTGAGCTGTATTAACTATCAGCATGTGACGTTAGGTTTATTTGATTTGTGCAGATGGGAAACAGTGCCAAACCGGTTAGATAGGGATGAAATACAATGAGACAAAGTAAAATTGGACTGGCACTAGGAGCAGGCGCTGCAAAAGGATGGGCTCACATTGGTGTCATTAATGCGCTGAAAAAAATGGGTATCAAGATTGATGTTGTCGCCGGATGTTCAGTCGGCTCATTGGTCGGTGCCGCCTACGCGAGCGATCATCTGGATGCAATGGAGCGCTGGGTACGCTCATTTAAATACTGGGATGTTATCCGTTTGATGGATTTCTCGTGGCGGCGCAGTGGGTTATTACGTGGAGAACGAGTTTTTAATGCTGTAAATGAAATAATCGAAGTACAAGACATTGCCGATTGTGTATTACCTTTCGGGTCTGTGGTAACAAATTTAACTACCGGGCGGGAGTTATGGCTTACTGAGGGCGATATCAAGCAAGCGATCAGGGCATCGTGCAGTATGCCGGGTTTATTCTCTCCGGTATGGTTCGGGGGGTATTGGCTGGTTGATGGTGCAGTAGTTAATCCGGTTCCAATCTCTTTGGCCAGAGCCATGGGAGCAGATAGGGTTATTGCGGTTGATTTGCAACATGATGCACATCTCATTCAGCAAGAGATCCTTTCCGCTCAAGTGCCTCTTGAGGACAAGTCTGCCGATATATCGGATAGTTGGCGCGGGCGTTTACGGGCACGAATAACGAACTTATCCTCTAACTCGACGAAGAATGCGCCCAGTGCCATGGAAATAATGTCGACATCGATTCAAGTATTAGAAAACCGATTGAAACGTAATCGCATGGCTGGCGATCCTCCTGATGTTCTCATTCAACCTTATTGCCCACAAATATCAATGCTGGATTTTCACCGCGCGGATGAAGCCATTGCTGCGGGGCAGTTAGCCGTGGAGAAGTGCGAGGAACAATTATATCACCTGATAAGGCATAGATAGCACAAGTTGATGTTTGTAACACTGCACATAACAATTTCTGACAAGCACAAACAATCATTTTGAGCCACTATTACCATTAAGGTTAGTAAGAGAAGCAGTGCATGGAAAAACCATTAGCAGGTAAAAATATTTTAGTCGTTGAGGATGAAACCGTGTTTCGCTCAGTTATTGCGGGATTCTTAAGCTCACTCGGCGCGACAATTCACCAAGCGGAAAATGGACTGGAGGCCCTGGAACAGCTAAAAATTCAGGTTCCTGACTTAATACTTTGCGATCTGGCAATGCCGGTGATGGGGGGGATTGAGTTTGTCGAGCGCTTACTGATTCAAGGGATGAAGGTTCCTATTTTAGTCATATCTGCCACCGATAAAATGACGGATATTGCTCAAGTCTTACGCTTGGGGGTAAAAGATGTTTTGCTGAAGCCGATTGTGGATTTAAATCGCTTACGTGAAGCAGTGCTTGCTTGTCTTTACCCTGCATTGTTCACCTCACATGCCATTGAAGAAAGTGAACTTATTCAAGATTGGGAGGCGCTGCGTAAGAACCCCTATGATGCCGCTCAGTTATTGAAACAGCTACAACCACCCGCTCAGCAGACTCTTGCGCGCTGCCGCATAAATTATCGTCAATTAACTATGGTTGAGAAACCAGGGCTGGTATTGGATATTGCCGCACTGTCAGATAAGGATTTAGCTTTTTATTGTCTGGATGTCACGCGGGCGGGAGATAACGGTATATTGGCGGCCTTGCTGTTAAGAGTGCTATTCAACGGGATTCTTCAGGAGCATTTGGCGCATCAACAACATCGTTTGCCACAGATGTCATCTTTGCTCGAACAGTTGAACCAACTCTTAAGACGTACCCATTTGGATGGACAGTTTCCTTTGTTGGTGGGTTATTACCATGTGGAATATCAGAATCTGATACTAGTTTCTGCTGGTTTGCATGCCAATGTCAATGCGGGCAAAAATCAAATTCAACTCAGTAATGGTGTACCTTTAGGTACTTTAAAAACAACTCATCTAAACCAAATTAGTCAGCGTTGTGATGCATGGCAGTGCCAGGTTTGGGGGGGCGGTAGTCGTTTACGTTTGATGCTTTCAACTGATGAATAGGCCTTACTGTGAGTTGATGGCAGAATAAGTATTTGCTTAACTAATCTATTGCCGCATTTGTTATCTGAAATATCCATCCTAATATAAATGGTTCTATAACGAATCTGTGAAATAAGCCTAATTTGTTTCAATCGATGTGTGCAGCCGAGATGTCCGAATTATCGGTTGATATACTTTCTTCCTTACTTTTTTTTGAAATTTTTCAACCTGCTTTATTGTTCGCAGGCAATAAGGTGTGTCGCCTCAGGCTAAATTAAGGTTAGTTCCTGATAATGGTCAGTTGTGCGCTCCTTATTGAATATAAACTCGAGGACAGATCGAATGAAAGTTACGGTTTTTGGCATTGGTTATGTAGGGTTAGTTCAGGCCGCGGTATTGGCTGAAGTTGGCCATGATGTCCTGTGCATAGATATTGATGAGAACAAAGTTGCTGACCTACAGAACGGCCGTATCGCTATTTTCGAACCTGGATTAGCTCCGTTGGTAAAAGAAAATTATGATGAGGGTAGACTTCGATTTTCTACAGATGCGGCAGCAGGCGTGGCACATGCTACTATTCAATTTATTGCCGTTGGCACTCCGCCCGATGAGGACGGTGCCGCAGATTTGCAATATGTTCTTGAGGTTGCCAGTACCATTGCTAAATATATGGATACCCCGAAAGTCATTATCGATAAATCAACCGTGCCTGTAGGGACTGCGGAAAAAGTGCAACAAAGGGTACAAGCTCTTCTACAGCAACGTGGGAAGCAAATAACCTTCAATGTAGTTTCAAACCCAGAGTTTTTAAAAGAGGGCGCTGCTGTCGCGGACTGTAAACGGCCTGAACGTATTGTTATTGGTATTGATACTAATGATAACAGCGTTATCGATTTAATTAGTGAGCTATACGAGCCATTTAATCGAAATCATGACCGGTTGTTAATTATGGATATTCGTAGTGCTGAGCTGACTAAATATGCAGCAAATGGCATGTTGGCAACTAAAATCAGTTTTATGAATGAGATTGCTAATATCGCTGAAGGCGTTGGTGCGGATATCGAAAAAGTGCGGCAAGGCATTGGTTCTGATTCGCGCATTGGCTACCATTTTATTTATTCCGGTTGTGGTTATGGCGGTTCTTGTTTCCCCAAAGATATTCAGGCGTTAATTCGTACAGCTGAAGGTTGTGGCTATCAGCCTCAACTGTTGCAGGCTGTTGAGCAAATCAATCATCAGCAGAAGTTTAAGTTGGTCGAATTTATTCAGCAGCATTTTGACTCACAACTGGCTGGGAAAACATTGGCTCTTTGGGGATTAGCATTTAAACCCAACACGGATGATATGCGAGAGGCACCAAGCCGTATTTTAATGGAGGCGTTGTGGAAGGCAGGGGTAACTATTCAAGCTTATGATCCAGAGGCGATGGATGAAGCACAGCGAATTTATGGTGCCAGGGATGATTTAAGATTAATGGGTACAAAGGAGTCAGCATTACAAGGTGCTGATGCTTTAATTATTTGTACTGAATGGCAGAATTTTAGAGCACCTGATTTTGATATGATCAAGGCTCGCCTCAAGCAGCCGGTTATTTTTGATGGGCGTAATTTGTACGATCCCGAACGCTTAAATAGTCGAGGTTTTACTTATTACGGGATTGGTCGTGGTGCTTCGATTAAACGTGCGCATTAAGTGATAAAGATGGTTTTATGTGTTGGGTACAAAATTAAATTAGTTTTTGTTTTGTAGCCAACCTAATCCCCATAGGATTCAGGCACCGTGGTTTACCACTGAGTTTCTCTTATATCGCAAAACGATGGTGTCGATTTGGTTGTTATATCGATTATTGTATTGTTATAAATTAGCAGAGCATTCTTATCGACACTTTGTGATAGTGGTAACAGTGCGTTATTTATTGGAAATCATATGTTCAGATTGACTGTTGCTTATCAATTGGGAGGGGGAGGGTAATTCATTGGGATGCGTCGAAATTTAACTCTTAGGAAGAGAGCAAAAAAATACCCCCCATATAATAGGAGGGTATTTTTATCACAATAGCTAATTAACTATCACGATTACAGCAGGAAATCATCCAGTGATTTACCTTGCTCTTCAATGGCTTTCTTGATCACTGCTGGAGTACGGCCTTGGCCGGTCCAGGTTTTAGTTTCGCCATTTTCATCAATGTACTTATATTTAGCAGGGCGTGCAGCACGTTTTGATTTAGTAGCAGCGGCTTTAGTAACTGCCATAGCATTCAACAGTTCATTTGGATCAATACCATCTGCAATCAGCATTTCACGGTATTGCTGTAATTTACGTGTGCGTTCTTCAATTTCTGCTTGTGCCTGGGAATCTTCTTCGCGGCGTTCGTTAACGACCACTTCAAGTTTCTCGAGCATTTCTTCTAATGTTTCAAGAGTGCATTCACGCGCTTGTGCACGCAGAGTACGGATGTTGTTAAGAATCTTTAACGCTTCGCTCATTGTCCTGGTCTCAAATTATAATTGGTGGGGGGGCGTCTGGATAATAATAGAGTGCTATTTTAATTTCTGCAATAGCCAATTTGATTAGCATACTCGAATTTACGTATTTTATTAGCGAAAAGTTGCTGCTTCCTACTAATAAACGCACGCCTCTTGTTATTATCTGAGCTGTTTTTAACATCAATCTTCGTTTTACTCGCTAATGAGCCTACTCGTGAACATGATTCTCTCACTAAGTTATAAGTTTGCTTTATATCAATAAAGCAAAAATACGTTACTTCTCATGTTGGGATGCGCAATAACTGATCATACAAGCGCATCGCGATATTGATATAGCAGCAATGACATATTGCGTAAAAAAAAGAGGCTTTCCAGGCTTTGTCAGATTGGGCAATATTTGTTATCACTATTTTACGAATTAATGGTGAAAGCACATTACACATATCATTAATGAACCAATCGTGCGGCCTACATATCAAACACTATTGCTTTCATATCGCTCTAACCTGGTTAATGTTCAAGCAGTAATCTTTTTAGTGTATCAATATTGTGAAATGAGTCATGTAATGTGCCTAATAATAGAGAAGCATTTAACATGAACATTCTATCAGTATCATTAGCGATATCATGACTTAATATAGAAAACAGTAATATACGAGAAGTGGTCTCCCCCGCGAAAACCGTGAATTTGTGATAAACTGCGCTCACATTGTCAATGTGACCATTTATTAGACTATTGGAGTTACGGGCCCATGGCTCAACTTTATTTTTATTATTCAGCAATGAATGCAGGCAAATCCACCGCACTATTGCAGTCTTCTTATAACTACCAAGAGCGTGGCATGCGCACGCTGGTTTTTACCGCGGAGATTGATAATCGCTTTGGGGTCGGAACGGTCAGTTCGCGTATTGGCCTGTCTTCACAAGCACTGCTTTACAATAGCGGCACATCATTATTATCTATTATCACCACAGAGCATCAGGAGAAACCAGTTCATTGTATTTTACTTGATGAGTGTCAGTTTCTGACCAAAGATCAGGTTCAGGAATTGTGCCAGGTAGTAGATGAATTGCATATCCCTGTGTTGTGTTACGGCCTGCGCACTGATTTCCTCGGTGAGTTATTCCCTGGGAGTAAATACTTGTTGTCATGGGCCGACAAATTAGTCGAATTAAAGACGATTTGTCATTGTGGGCGCAAAGCAAACATGGTGTTACGTTTGGATGCACAGGGGCGAGCAGTGCACGATGGTGAACAAGTCGTCATTGGTGGGAATGAAAGCTACGTTTCGGTTTGTCGCCGCCATTATAAAGAAGCTATTAAAGAGGCTTGTCTCCAGCAATATCCTTAAATACCCCCTAATTAGCGGCAAAACACCTCACTGGCTGTTTTATTCATACTGTGGGGTAGTTTTGTCTTTTGCGATATTAATGCCAAATAGAACCATACAGCCCCATTCGTAGCGCTTATCTATGTTGCAGAGATCTCCAAACGTTGTATTTTTTGACTGAACACTTAAGTTAGGTGCCCGCTGCGGCGCGTTGTTCACCGCCCTTGTGCAGATGAGATTGTACTCATTCCTTATTAGCCCGTTATATCCCAATTTAAATCGCCATTGGCGGGGCAAAGCGAATTTATCTCATGAGAGGTATGGATTGGGTAAGGGTAGAGATAAATCGCAGCTATGGCACATTGAGAGGCCATGCATAAAGGTGAGTCGAGAAGGGGACATTTATTTGAGTGATAGCCATAAAAAGAAACCCCCAACGATTGTCGGGGGTTATATCTTTTGTTAATAACCTCATCCGCAGATAAGGTTACTCATCAAGATAGTGATTACTTTTTAGCTTTTTTCTCAGCTTTTGGTGCCGGAGCTGCTACTGCAACTTCTTCACGGTCAAGCTCTTCGCTAAATTCACGGCCGTAGTAAGTATCCATCAGGATCTGTTTCAGCTCGGAGATCAGTGGGTAGCGTGGGTTAGCACCTGTACACTGGTCATCGAATGCATCTTCAGACAATTTGTCTACTTTAGCCAGGAAGTCTGCTTCTTGAACGCCAGCTTCACGAATTGACGCTGGGATGCCCAAATCAGCTTTGATTTCATCTAACCAAGCCAGCAATTTCTGGATTTTCTGTGCGGTACGGTCGCCCGGAGCACTCAGACCCAAATGGTCTGCAATTTCAGCATAGCGACGACGCGCTTGTGGGCGGTCATACTGGCTGAAAGCAGTCTGTTTGGTTGGGTTGTCATTCGCGTTATAGCGGATAACGTTAGAAATCAACATGGCGTTTGCCAGACCGTGTGGGATATGGAACTCAGAACCCAGTTTATGGGCCATTGAGTGACAGACACCCAAGAAGGCGTTAGCAAAAGCGATACCGGCAATGGTCGCGGCGTTGTGAACGCGTTCACGTGCAACCGGATTTTTTGCCCCTTCGTGATAACTGGCTGGCAGGAATTCTTTCAGCAGTTTCAGCGCTTGCAGAGCCTGACCGTCAGAATATTCGTTAGCCAATACAGAAACATACGCTTCCAGAGCATGCGTTACTGCGTCCAGACCACCGAAGGCACACAGAGACTTAGGCATATTCATAACCAGGTTGGCATCAACGATTGCCATATCTGGTGTCAATGCATAGTCAGCCAATGGATATTTCTGGCCTGTCGCATCGTCGGTCACTACGGCGAATGGTGTGACTTCTGAACCAGTACCTGATGTGGTAGTGACGGCGATCATTTTCGCTTTCACGCCCATTTTCGGGAACTTGTAAATACGTTTACGGATATCCATAAAGCGCAATGCCAGTTCTTCGAAGTGAGTTTCAGGATGTTCGTACATCACCCACATGATTTTGGCAGCATCCATCGGTGAACCACCACCCAGCGCGATGATCACGTCTGGTTTAAAGGAGTTCATCTGCTCTGCACCTTTACGTACGATGCTCAGGGTAGGGTCTGCTTCTACTTCGAAGAAGACTTCAGTTTCGATACCGTGAGATTTCAGTACGCTGGTGATTTGATCGGCATAACCGT
>NZ_JBLWEX010000214.1:0-16767 GCF_048323875.1 Yersinia sp. LJYL362 | reverse complement strand
CATCACCGATTTGATGCGGGTGGGGCAGCAGTTGGCATCGGCGACCTACCGCCCATTAGAGGTGTATATCGCGATTGCGTTGTCTTATCTGGTGCTGACCAGCTTGCTGGCACTGTTAGGCAATTATGTTGAACGGCGCTGGCATAAGGAGAGCCGATGAACGATTTCTTCCTTTATCTGCCGGACTTTGCTCGCGCATTGGGTGTCACGTTGGGGATCAGCATGAGTGCGGCGATCATTGGAGCTTTTGCCGGCTTTATCTTGCAGGCGGTGTGCCGTCATAACCGTTGGTTGTTCTGGCCTTGGCGCACCTATGTGTGGCTGATTCGCGGCACACCTTATCTGGCACAACTGGCGGTGTTTTATTTCGGTTTGCCCGCTATCGGCGTGACGCTAAGTGCGGTTGAAGCCACGGTGATATCGCTGGCCATTTACAGCTCTGCTTATTTTGGCGAAATCTTCCGCACTGCGTGGAAAAGCATCGGGCACGGGCAGTTGGAAGCAGCGCAAGTGCATGATATTTCAGCGTGGAAAAGTTTTTGGCACATCCAGACGCCGCAAGCTTTGCGCTTTAGCTTACCGCTGTTGGGTAATCAGTTCATTTTGACTATTAAAGAGAGCGCTGTGGCATCGATTATCACGGTGCCGGAGTTGACCATGACCACCGGGCAGATAGTCGCCAATACCTACACCTATATTGTGCCTTATACCCTGTTGATCCTCAGTTATTGGCTGCTGGCACAAGGTGTCAGTGTTGGTGTGCGCTTACTCAGCCGTCAGGCCATAGAGGGATAATATGATGAGTCACGAACCCATTATTGAATTACGCCAGTTAGGCAAATCCTTTGCGGCTAATCGGGTGTTGGCAGGGATTAATTTGACGGTCAATGCCGGTGAAATTGTTACCTTAATTGGCCCCTCTGGCTCAGGGAAAACCACTGCGCTGCGGTGCATGAATTTCCTCGAAGCCTATGACGAGGGGGAAGTCCTGATCAAGGGGCAATTACTGGGTTATAGCAGTGCCGGGCGTGAGGTGAAGCATCGCGACAGTGCGACATTAATTGCTGAGGTGCGCCGCCCACTGGCGATGGTCTTCCAGCAATTCAATCTGTGGCCGCACATGACAGTGCTGGAAAATGTTTGTGCACCGCTAATTCTGGGGAAAAAACTGCCCCGCGATGAAGCGCGCAAAAAAGCGGCCGCGGCACTGGCTCAGGTCGGGATGTCGGATAAGGCGCAAGCTCGTCCGTCGCGATTATCCGGCGGGCAGCAGCAGCGGGTGGGCATTGCCCGAGCATTGGCTCTGGAGCCGGAGTTATTGTTACTGGATGAGCCGACCTCCGCTCTTGACCCTGAACGGGTGGAGGAGGTGCTGGATGTGATTAAGGCACTGGCAAACAACGGCATGACCATGGTGATGGTGACGCACGAAATGTCATTCGCGGCCAAAATTTCGTCCCGCGTGGTGTTTATGGCTGACGGCTCAATTGTTGAAAGTGGTGCGCCCGCGACTTTATTCCGCCAACCGCAGACTGACCGGTTGAAATCATTTCTTGCGCCGTGGTTTAAACGGCCACTGCAACTGGATGAAGCGGAGGCTGGGCATGCTTAATCGCGCAGGTGTTCAGGTTGCCGGTCATATTAGCCAACAGCGCTTAATGAGTAAATTGGCGCAACTAGCCCGCTTTGGTGCGCTGGAGAACGGCGGTGTTAATCGACAAGCTTTATCCGCTGAAGAATTAGAAGCCAGAGCATGGCTCATTGACTGGGCCTATACATTAGGCTGCGAAGTGATGACGGATGACTGCGCAAACCTGTTTATTCGCCGCGCCGGTCGTGAAGATTTACCGCCGGTAGTGACGGGCAGCCATATTGATACTCAACCCTGCGGCGGCAATCTTGATGGTTGCTATGGCGTCATTGCCGGTATGGAGTGTTTGAGCGCTCTGGCTCAGGCCGGAGTCACCACTTTGCGCCCGATTGAAGTGGCGGTGTGGATGAACGAAGAGGGCAGCCGATTCTCTCCCGGAGCTATGGGGTCGAGTGTCTTTGTACAACCGCAGCGTTTGGCAAATTATCTGAATAATCAGGATGCACAGGGCGAGACTTTAGTGCAGGCGCTGACACGCTGCCATCAGCGTTTTCCACATTTACCACGTCGTGCCACCTTGCCCCTGGCGGCTTTTGTCGAATTGCATATCGAGCAGGGGCCGGTGCTCGAGCAAGCCAATCAGCCGTTAGCACTAGTGCAAGGTATCCAGGGCGTGCGTTGGTATCAGGTCACCTGTCTGGGGCAATCGGCCCATGCTGGCACCACGCCGATGGCGGATCGTCAGGATGCGATGTCGCTGGCCCGCCAGACAGTTCAGCAACTGGAACAGCAAGCTGCCGCACTGCCAGCAGATGAATTACGTCTGACTTTTGGCCGCTGGGAGATTGAGCCAAATGCCATTAATACCATTGCCGGTCGTGCCACTTTCACCCTCGATTTCCGCCATGCCAACCCGACGGTATTAGCGGAGTTTGATGATTGGATGCGGCAGATAGCGGCAGATAACGTGGTAGTCGAGTGCGTATTCAGTCATGCACCGGTGGCCTTCAATACACAGCTATTGGCACAACAATATGCTTGCACCCAGGCATTAGAGATAGAAACCGCGCTGCTGACTTCCGGTGCATTCCACGATGCAATGCATCTGGCCAGCCATTGCCCGACCAGTATGTTTTTCGTTCCCAGCCATAACGGCATCAGTCATAACCCGGCTGAATATACAGACCCTCAGTATCTGTACCTCGGCGCGAAGGCCTTAGCCTGTTGCCTGACAGAACTGGCAAATCAACCCATAGGAGTTACCCATGAGCACCCACACTTATCCTGCTTGCTGTGAAAAAGACAACGGTAGCGCGCTGGGCACTAATGCCACGTTATCCTCGCCCATTTCTGCTGATGGGACGCCGGTGATTGGCGAAGTGTATACCGTTCCTGCCCGCTGTGGCCGGGCGGTGCGCTTACAAAAAGGGCAGATTATCCGCATTATCAACACTCCCGGCAGTCAGGTGTGTGACACCTGGTTATTCAATAGCGCCGATTTGAGTGAGTTCTCATCAATGGAACACACTCGTGCATTTATTGATAAAATCATTCCTCAGCCGGGGGATGCACTGGTCACCAATCAGCGCCGCATCATCGGCACATTGTTGACTGATACCTCACCCGGTGTGCATGACACGCTGATTGCGGCCTGTGACCTTTATCGCTATAGCAATATGGGGATCACTGAATACCATGACAGTTGTGCTGATAATATGCGTTTAGCGCTGAATGCGATTGGGCTGCGTGCACGTGAAGTGCCACAACCCTTGAACCTGTGGATGAATACGCCCGTCAATCCGGATTACACCATTTCCTGGTTACCGACGGTGAGCAAAGCGGGTGATTATGTTGAGATTCGTGCCGAGCTGGAATGCATTGTTGTAATGTCTGCTTGCCCGCAAGATATTGTGCCAATCAATGGCTGTAACCCACAGGATGTGCATTTTAGTGTCGCAGGGTAATAGTGCAGTGTGTTCTGTATCGTGAATGTGGCCCGGCAAGGATACGCCGGGCGTTTGATTGACTATGAGTAGCAGATATCAACTTATGAAAAAAAACGGCGATAACGGCGGTTTTGTTTTATCTGATTTAGGGATGCGTTTACGTCATGCCCGTGTGGCGCAGGACATCACGCTAAAGCAGTTAGCGCTCAAGGTGGGATGCTCAGAGAGTTTATTGTCGAAACTGGAAAATGAGGTAGCGTCGCCCTCGCTGGCTATGTTGCACCGTCTCGCCAGCGCTTTGGAAACCAATATTTCGGATTTGATGGCCGAAAGCTGGGTGGCAGATTCACCGGTGTTGAAGCCGGAACAGCGTATCCGTAAACGGTTTGTGCACCGTAACAAGAAAGGCGGTATCGCGTTGGAAAACCTGACGC
Organism: Yersinia sp. LJYL362; assembly: GCF_048323875.1. NCBI lineage: Bacteria > Pseudomonadati > Pseudomonadota > Gammaproteobacteria > Enterobacterales > Yersiniaceae > Yersinia > Yersinia sp. LJYL362. Next base: position 12,796 of record NZ_JBLWEX010000214.1, on the reverse strand, counting down.
ATCACCACAAGGGGGGATTGTTGCAGGGAAACATTCATATCATTGAGCCGGGTGTCGCCAGTGATGGGCAGATAGAACACCACGGTGAGGAGATGGGATACGTGCTGGAAGGGGAAATTGCCCTGTATTTAGGTGAAGAAACTTATACCCTCGCCGTGGGCGATTCCTTTTATTTCCCCAGCAATGTCCCCCACGGTTATCGTAATATCGGCCAGTCAATCGCGAAAGTGCTGTGGGTGAATACGCCCGTGACGTTTTAATTCTCCGTCATCTTTCCCGCTGCAGGTGTGTTGGCTGCATTCGAACACCCGAATCACTGACTTGAGTAAGCTCATCGGGATGCTCTCATTTGCCGCCTGCCTGCACCACGAAAGCTATAGGAGAATGCTGTATGGATATTATCTTTCAGGTTGCAGGTGTGTTGGCTGTTTTATGGTCATTAAAAAACCGCCACTGGGAAAACTCCAATGGCGGCTTGGTCTGAACTTCATAGCGACGGTTAGCTTCTATTACCCCGCGCCGCAATAATGGCATCGGCCACATTACGGGGTGCTTCAGCGTAATGCTTGAATTCCATAGTATAAGTCGCGCGGCCTTGTGACATGGAACGCAACACAGTGGAGTAGCCGAACATTTCGGATAACGGCACTTCGGCACGGATAATCTTCCCGCCACCGATCATCTCTTCCATCCCTTGCACCAAGCCACGGCGAGAGGAAAGGTCGCCCATCACATTACCGGCATACTCTTCCGGTGTTTCGACCTCGACACTCATCACCGGCTCAAGGATCACCGGCGAGGCGCGTTTGACCGCTTCTTTGAAACCAAAAATGGCGGCCATTTTAAACGCCAGCTCCGATGAGTCCACTTCGTGATAGGAACCGAACGTCAGGGTCACTTTCACATCCACGACTGGATAACCGGCCAAAACCCCGGTATTGGTGGCTTCTAGCACACCTTTTTCGACCGCTCCGATAAACTCACGCGGCACCACACCGCCTTTAGTGGCATCGACAAAAGCCACACCGCTACCCGGCTCCTGGGGTTCGAGGGTAAAGACCACGTGGCCATATTGCCCTTTACCACCAGACTGACGGACAAATTTACCGTCTACATCGGTCACTGTCTTACGCACTGTTTCGCGGTAAGTCACCTGCGGTTTGCCGATATTGGCTTCCACACCGAACTCACGCTTCATGCGGTCAACAATAATTTCCAGATGCAATTCACCCATGCCGGAGATAATCGTCTGGCCGGACTCTTCATCAGTACGGATACGGAATGATGGATCCTCCGATGCGAGGCGTTGCAGTGCGATACCCATTTTCTCCTGATCCGCCTTGGTCTTCGGCTCAATGGCTTGCGAAATAACCGGCTCAGGGAATTCCATACGTACCAGTGTAATCACGGCATCCGGGTCGCACAGGGTTTCCCCGGTAGTCACATCCTTCAACCCCACACAAGCCGCGATATCACCAGCACGGATTTCATCCACTTCAATCCGATTATTGGCATGCATCTGAACAATACGGCCAATACGCTCTTTCTTACCGCGAATGGGGTTGTAAACACTGTCGCCTTTGCTCAGTACGCCGGAATAGACGCGCACGAAAGTCAGCTGACCGACATACGGGTCAGTCATTAATTTGAACGCCAGCGCCGAGAATTTTTCGTTATCATCGGCTTTACGGCTGACTTCGTTGCCATCTTCATCAGTGCCACTGACCGGTGGAATATCCACTGGCGATGGCATCAATTCAACCACCGCATCCAACATGCGCTGCACACCTTTATTCTTAAAAGCACTGCCGCACAACATGGGCTGGATTTCACCGGCAATGGTCCGAATCCGTAGACCTTGGGTGATTTCATCCACCGTCAGGTCACCGGTTTCCAGATATTCTGTCATCAGCGCTTCAGAAGCTTCAGCCGCCTCGGAGACCATTTTCTCGCGCCACTCATTCGCCGTCGCCAGTAAGTTTTCTGGAATGGGCTCATAGCTAAATGTCATGCCTTGAGACGCTTCATCCCAGATAATGGCGCGCATCAGCCGTAAATCCACCACACCAGTAAAGTGCTCTTCACTGCCGATTGGAATCACAATGGGCACCGGATTGGCTTTCAGACGGTCAATCATCATCTGGCGTACGCGGAAAAAGTCAGCGCCGGGGCGATCCATTTTATTGACGAATGCTAAGCGCGGAACACGGTATTTATTGGCTTGACGCCAGACGGTTTCGGATTGTGGCTGTACACCACCGACCGCGTCATACACCATGACCGCACCGTCGAGCACCCGCATGGAACGCTCCACCTCAATGGTGAAATCTACGTGTCCGGGGGTGTCGATAATATTGATACGGTGCTCGGGCAAGGTTCTGTCCATACCTTTCCAAAAGCAGGTCACGGCAGCCGATGTAATGGTAATGCCACGTTCCTGCTCCTGCGCCATCCAGTCAGTCGTCGCGCCACCATCATGCACTTCACCCAGCTTATGACTGACGCCGGTGTAGAACAAAATACGCTCGGTAGTGGTGGTTTTACCCGCGTCGATGTGGGCGGAGATACCGATATTGCGATAGCGCTCGATAGGAGTTTTACGTGCCATATTAAGTCCTTAAATGGTAATGGCAATTTCGGGGTGGGCGGCTTGATGCCCTACCGGGAAGTTGTTGGTTTATGTTCAGCATTGCTGCTAATGATCATGTGATCGCGAATAGTATAGTCTCATTGTACTAATATACACGTACAATTTAATTATTTGTTCTGAAACTATGCAATAATAGCGAGGAGCGATGACTGAGGATGCTTCCATCATTGCGCTAGAATTATGAGTAGGGTCAAAATGGAGTATAGGCTATATTGCCGCCCGCTAAGGGCCGTTTGATTTGGCCGAACCCGGTAGTTTGGTGGGGGATTTCCCTGCTGACTGTCACTTATTAATAGGAACACTATGATTGCAAATCACCCTGAGCGTGAGCAGATCCGTTTGGAAAATGTGCTGACGGCTTTAGGTAATCCGCTGCGGTTGGCTGTGGTGCGTAGGCTAGCGGCGGGGGGCGAACATGCATGTGGCACTTTGGTACACGGGCTATCTAAATCGACCTTAACCCATCATTGGCGAGTACTGCGTGAAAGTGGCGTTATCTGGCAACGGCCTTGTGGGCGAGAGAGTTTATTATCACTGCGGCGTGATGATATTGATGCCCGATTCCCCGGTTTGTTGGATGTATTGCTCAATGCGGTGGCAAATGATGCAACTACAGATGAATCAACGGCAAAGCATCTGCCGGTGGAATGAGTTGAGGGCGGTAGTTTCTATTTACCGCCCTCGTTCAACGGTTAAATCTCTTGGGCGTGAGCTAAAACAAAATCTTCAGCTGCTTTTGACCACAACCCGTCAGTTTTACGCAAAATAGCCTGTAGTTCTTGTAATAACGGCGAATCTTGCTGGTGGCTCATCAGTTCACTCAATGATGTCAGCGGCATATTTTTGCCGGTGTAAACCAACTTCTTGCCACCGATAATGTGCGGTAAATTCAATGTGGTTTCTGCGGCATCATTTAGCCCAAGAATATGGGATACCACTTTACCGGCATTTACTTTCTTCGCTTCAATTAACTTTACTGCTTCTCTCATGTCGTCGGTATTGCCACCCGAGGTACCAACATAATGGGTAAAGGAATAATGAATATCGTAGAAATTAACCGACGCCATAAAATTCTTATCCTGCGGGCCAGCAAAGAAATTAAAGCAGCCGTCGGGTGCTAATAGGCTTGAAGCCAATGTGACCAATTCAGCTGAAGGCACGAAAACAAAGATATCGTCATAACCTTTACCTTCGGTCAGCGCCATTAAACGTTCAAACTGATCATCAGTTTGTTTGGTATTGAGATAATGCACCTGAGTTTGTGGCTCACTCGGATACAAGCGGGCGGCATAATCCAGTTTTTGCTGGTGACGGTCTGTAATCACCAATAATTGCGGATTAATTGGCCCATGCAGTGCGTAATCAATGGCTAATAATCCCATCGGGCCGGTCCCCCCGAGAATCAGCACATTACCAGCAGGTTTGATCCCCATTTTATGCTGATAAGTACCAGGAACCAGGTGGTAATTGGCGTTAAATGCACCGATAACACAAGAAAGTGGCTCTACCAATGAACCTTCAAAATAACTTTCACCTTCATAGGGAAGCAAACAATCTTGTTCCATGACTTCGTTGGGAATAACCACATGGGTGGCTTCACCGCCAACATAAGGGAAAGAATATCCGGGGCAATCTGGGCGGTCGGGTAATTGCAAATTAGCCTGAATCACATAACGACTACCGGGTTTGAATTTATGCTGCCATTTCTTACCAACCTGTAGAATATCGCCGCAAAATTCATGGCCAATAATAATAGGGTTTTCTGCTACATTATCCGGTACTTTTTTATGGTCAGCGCCCAAATTGGCTTCTTTCCACGAAGAGAGGCAAATACTGTCGGTCACCACAGTGGCCAGAATTTCATCATCGCCAATTTCCGGTAAATCAAAGCTTTCCAGACGCAGGTCATTTTTACCATATAAACGCAGTGCTTTAGTTTTCATGTGGAACCACCTCAATTATTTTTCAAATATAAAACTTCAGGTCGAATAAAAAATGTTAAGTTGAATAAAAAAACTCCCCGGCATTAATCAGGAAAGAATGCCAAGCCATGAGCCTACAATTCCGAGGCCAAACAGGGAGAAGATGAGCCAAATAGGGTTAATTTTACGTTTCAGTAATCGCATCATGAGCAGGGTTAGCCCTAGCGCCAATAACCCTGGGCACAGCTGATCCAAAATGTTTTGTACCGTCATAGTCACCGTCGTGCCGTCGTGGCCCGGTGTTTTCGATATCACCAACGGCACATTGATACTGGTCCATTTGGTGACCAATACCCCCATGATGAACAAGCCCAGAATTGAGGCACCCTCGGTCAGTTTTTGCAGCACATTCCCGCCAAGGTCTTTGACGATATTGATGCCCTTGGTGAAACCGTATTGCAGTCCGAACCATTTCAGGGCCAGACGTACTGAGTTGAAGGACAGGAAGAAGAGAATTGGCCCTAGCACATTGCCATTCAGTGCTAGCGAAGCCCCTAAAGCGGCAGTGATAGGGCGCAAGGTGCCCCAAATCAGTGGGTCACCGACCCCAGCCAGTGGCCCCATCAACCCAACTTTCAAGCTATTGATTGCCCCTTCATCAATGTCAGCGCCATTGGCACGCGCCTCTTCCATGGCGGCAGTGACACCGATCACCGGCCCGCAGACCGCCGGTGTGGTGTTAAAGAACACTAAATGGCGTTTCAATGCGGCAATTTGGTCTTCTTTTAGCGGATACAAGCGCTTGATTGCTGGCACCATGTCATAGCAGAAGCCCAGGCCGTGAATACGTTCATAGTTAAAAGAGGCCTGTTGCAAGTTACTGCGTAAAAACATTTTAAACAGATCAGACCGGGTTAATCGTTTGTTTAATGTGGTCATGTCGGCGTCTCCTAGTCTTCTAATTCATCAAGTTTGGCTTGGCTGGCTTGGGCTACAGGCGCTGCCGGTTTCTGATAAAGCGGGTTTAACTGGATATACAGCAAGGCAATAATCAGGCCGATGCCGCCGAACGCGAGCAGGCTGAAACCAAGGTAACCTCCGACAATAAAACCGAGGAAGAAGAAGGGCATAAGGTATTTCACACCCATCATATTGAGCACCATGGCGTAGCCGACGACCACGATAAATCCGCCCGCAATTTGCAACCCATGAGTCACCACAGTTGGAATCGCGTTGAGCATGTGGCTAACGGTATCGGCGCTGACAAAGATAGACACGATCAATACCGGAATGGCGACTCGCATAGCCTGAACCAGCAATGCCGACACATGCATAAAATCAATCATGGCAAAATTGGCTTTCTCCGCGGCTCGGTCTGCGGCGTGCTGGAACGCCACTGTGATGGTGCGGGCAAAGACAGTCAGTACCTGGCCTGCTGCGGCTACCGGCAGGGCAATGGCGATCCCGGTGGCAATATTCTGATGGCCGACAATCACCAGAATAGTGGCGATAATACTGGCGAGCGCGGAGTCAGGTGATTGCGCAGCACCGACGTTCATCCAACCAAGAGCAATTAACTCCAGCGTACCGCCGAGGATAACGCCGGTGGTCATATCACCCAAAATCAGGCCGGTAATGGTACAGGCAATTAATGGCCGGTGAGTTTGGAACTCATCCAGTACGCTGCCGATACCGGCAATGCATGAGAAAATAAAGATTAAGATTATCTGTAGTAAACTTATTTCCATGGTGGACCCCTTTGGACAATACAATTCTCGACAGCAGTGGGTTATAACTAAATAGTTGTATTGACCAGATTAAGTAATCGGATTTAAATGTTTAATAAAATCTGGGTTATTACTTATATTTAAAGTGAAGTGTCGTTATTTAGACTCCAGCTCGCGTAATTTTTTAATCACATCCACATCAGGATCGGAGGTGACTACCCGTAAATCTAAATGAACGCCGCGTTCAGCTAATGCATAAAATGCATTAATATCATTTTGATCAACTGATACTGCTTTGGTTAATTGTGTTTTCCCATGTTTAAATGCCATGCCGCCAATATTAATGACATCAATTTTCACGCCTTGATCCACCAATCGTAAAACATCTGTTGGATTGGTGAATAAATAGAATACGGTGTCATTGATATAATTTGGGTTGTGATAAACAGCTACCGCCTTTTCAATATTAACGACATTCACTTTGATTCCCGGCGGCGCTGCCTGTTTTAATAATGTTTTCCGGATTTCATCGTTATAAACGTCGTCGCTACAAATAATAATACGCCCAGCTTTAGCCTCTTTGGCCCAAACCGTGGTGACCTGACCATGAATCAGCCGGTCGTCAATTCTTGCCAGATTGATTTTCATATAAAGTCGGCCTCTTCTTCTTCATTATTTTGTTGGTGACGGAATGACTGCACGCACTGTGTACCTATGTCGAGTAAATAGTCGGTCAGTTCTTCTGCCGCCATCACTTGCTGGTTATCGGCAATTTCCAGTGCTAATGGCAGAGATAATCCACTGATGACATGAACACGACTATCACTGAATGCTAAACGTGCGGCAGCGTTATAAGGGCTGCCACCTTGTAAATCCACGGCAATTAACCAGGAGTCATGTTGATTCTTTGCCATGACACCCTGCATTTTATTCACAAGATTGTCGGCATTCTCACCTCGGTTAAACAGCAGCGGGGTAATATTCTGTGTTTCGCCATATACAATATTGACGGAATTGAGCATTGAAACCGCTAAGTCACCGTGAGCACAAAAAATGACATTAACCATTATGCCTCCTGTTAGCCGCGAGTTTTTCCGCCGGCAATGTTATAGGTCACACCCGTGATATAGCTGGCGCGTTCGGATAATAGATAAGTCACGAAATCAGCGATTTCAGATAGTTTCCCGGCGCGGCCAATTGGAATCGCATTCTTGGTATAACCATCCCGTAATTGTTCTACCGTTATGTTGCGGGTGTAGGCCAGTGCTTCTTCATAATCGAGAGTGCGCAAACCCGTTTTCTCTAAAATACCCGGGGCTACACCGACTACGCGGATGCCGTATTTCCCCAACTCTTTAGCCCACGAGCGGGTAAAACTGTATAGCGCGGCTTTGGTGGCGGCATAACAACTTTGCCCTTCAGAACCTTCTAATCCGCTTTCTGAGGTGAGGTTAATAATGACGCCGCTGTTGTTTTCTACCATATTACGCGCTACCGCTTGTGACATCAGATATACCCCTTTCTGATTCACATTGACCATTTTTTCAAACTCATTATCTTTCAATTCATATTGGCTATGACTTTGTTTGGGATCGACCAATAGACGCGGAAGGTTAATTCCGGCATTGTTGACCAGTGCATCAATATGCCCATGTTTAGCTAAAATATTATCTATTGCTGCTTGTACGCTGGTGCGGTCAGAAATATCCAGCTGTATAAAATTCAACTGCGGATTATTTTTAATCTCACCTTCAAGTGGATTCACATCAGCTAATTGCACTTTGGCCCCTGCGGCCAATAACTCTTCTACAATGGCATAACCAATTCCTGATGCACCACCGGTGACAATCACTACTTTATCTTTTAAATTTAGCCAATCGCTCATACAATTTCCCTGTCTATCTAAATTTGGATAATACTCGGCCACATACCGAAAGTATGATTTGTTAAACTGCCTTTAGGTTTTAAGGGGGAGCTAGTCCCCTGACTGATTAATGAATAAATTATGCCGTGAGTTTTAATATCTCCTCGGCAGTTTCTTTGGTGGTCACCAGGCTATTAATATACTTTCCTTTAATCGCGCCGATGATCCCGCTGATTTTATCGTGAGAATGCGCAATCCCAATGGAATAACGGGCTTTCTTAATGTTGTCTAATTGAATGGTAATGGTTTTATCCGAGATATAAGTTTCCACCTGGTTGCCTTGTAAATCATAAAAGCGTGAACAGATATCACCGGCAACCTGTCGGTCATTAAAGTGGTCAATCACATCGCTGCCATAAAAGGCACGCCAGGTAGAATTGCCAGAAATATTAGGTGAACCAATACCAAATATGGCGATATCCAGCCGCTGCCAATAATCTGCAATAGCCTGATAATGCTGAGATTGCACAATTCCATCACGAATAACACTTTCTTCCAGAATCGCAGGGAAATCGATCAGCAATGACTCGCCTTTTAATTTCATTGCGGCGCTGTAGACCAGCGTATTCACATGGAAGCGGCTTTCTAATTTACCTGAAGGGCCGCCGACCATTGGGATACAGGTTAATTGGCGCGATACCGGTGAGGTGTCCATTTGCTCAACCAACGTGGCAATAGCACTGCCCCAGGAGAAGCCCAGAATATCACCATTTTCAATAATCCGGTTTAGCAGTGCGCTACACTGTTTTGCCATTAGGATCAGTTGTTGTTCCGGTGATTGATCGTGCTCGGAAGAAACGACAATCGCCTCACGTAATTTAAAGCGCGATTTCAACTGCTGTTCCAACAACAAATTTTCGTTATAGTTGTAGTTGATTGAAATAGTCACAATGCCTTGCTCGCGCACTTTCTTAAGCATTCGGCTGATGCTGGTGCGATAAATTCCCAGCGCCCGCGCTATCTCAACTTGGGTGAAATTTTGCTCGTAATACATTTGTGCAATTTTCACCATCAGGCGTAGATCATCGCTCTTTTCCATTTCAGCCTCTTGCACATTTGTGCAAATGTCATTAAGTTATCTATGAGCTGATATAATCACTTTCTATTTTTTAAGTCAAAAGCACAAAATAACGCTCCTCATTGCAGCAGCACAATAATCCGCTAATTCCCACAGTAAAATTAATTTCAGATATCGCACATCTGTGCAAAAATCTTTAATGGTATGATTTATATTAAATAATTGGGAATAGGGTTTTTGTGTTCAATCACTTTATTCTGAACAAATTTTGGATTCTGATCACATTTTTATTTTGCGTGATGTGGTGGCTTTTGCACATATGTGCAAACTTGTCGTGTGGTCGAACAACTCCCGGCGGGTGAGGAAGCGTAACACGGTGAAATTATCAAGGATGGGGTGTGGAATAGGGGGCGGAGGTTAATGAATTGCACCAGCAGGGTGCTTAAAAAACATTCAAATATTGATCTGCTTTTTACCTGTTACCTGTTACCTGTTACCTGTAATCGATCCAACCCCGGCGAAACCACCGAGGTTGGATTTTGATGTTAACCGCAGCGGTTACATTTTGATGCCTGGATCTGTTGGAAGAAATCGTTGCCTTTATCATCTACCAGAATAAAGGCTGGGAAATCTTCGACTTCAATTTTCCAGATGGCTTCCATACCCAGTTCCGGGTATTCCACACATTCCAAACTCTTGATACTGTTTTGCGCCAGGACGGCTGCGGGGCCGCCAATGCTGCCCAGATAGAAACCGCCGTGCTTGTGGCAAGCATCGGTGACTTGCTGGCTGCGGTTGCCTTTTGCCAACATGATCATGCTGCCGCCGTGGGATTGCAGCAGATCAACATAGGAATCCATGCGCCCTGCGGTGGTGGGGCCAAGTGAACCAGAAGCATAACCTTCCGGGGTTTTCGCTGGCCCCGCGTAGTAGATCGGATGATCTTTAATGTACTGCGGTAAACCTTCGCCGTTATCCAGCCGCTCTTTTAATTTGGCATGAGCAATATCACGGCCAACAATAATAGTGCCGGTCAGCGACAGGCGGGTTGATACCGGATACTGTGACAGCTCTTTTAAGATATCGGCCATCGGGCGATTAAGGTCGATTTTGACCACTTTGCCTTCAGTGCTGTTGCGCAGATGCTCAGGGATATATTTCCCCGGATTTTGCTCCAGTTTTTCCAGCCAGATACCTTTGCGGTTAATTTTACCTTTGATATTTCGGTCAGCAGAGCAGGAAACCCCCATCCCAACCGGGCAGGAGGCTCCGTGACGCGGCAAACGCACCACCCGCACATCATGAGCAAAGTATTTACCGCCAAATTGCGCGCCCAGACCTAAATCCTGCGCTGCTTCCAGCAGTTCTTGCTCCAGTTGGATATCACGGAAAGCTTGCCCGTGCTCATTGCCTTCGGTTGGCAGACCATCGTAATACTTGGTGGAGGCCAGCTTAACAGTTTTGAGCGTGCTTTCAGCCGAGGTTCCGCCGATCACAAAAGCGATATGGTACGGCGGGCAGGCAGCTGTCCCCAAGGTGCGCATTTTCTCAACCAGATAGTCTTTCAGCTTACCCGGAGAGAGCAGAGCTTTGGTTTCCTGATACAGATAGGTTTTGTTGGCTGAGCCGCCACCTTTGGTGACGAATAAGAATTTATAATCTTCGCCCTCAGTGCTGTACAGGTCGATTTGCGCTGGCAGGTTGGTGCCGGTATTCACTTCTTGGTACATATCCAGCGCCGCGTTTTGTGAGTAGCGCAGATTGTCTTCAATGAAAGTGTTATACACACCGCGTGACAGGGCTTCGGCATCATTCCCGCCGGTCCAGACACGCTGGCCTTTTTTACCCACGATAATAGCGGTGCCGGTATCCTGACAGGTCGGTAAAATCCCTTTGGCTGAGATTTCAGAATTGCGCAGGAATTGCAGGGCAACATACTTATCATTTTCGCTGGCTTCCGGGTCATCCAAAATGGCAGCAACTTGTTTTTGGTGAGCGGGGCGGAGCAGGAATGAGGCATCGTGGAAAGCATGTTGGGCGAGGAGTGTCAGGGCTTCAGGTTCGACTTTTAGAATGTCGTGACCTTCAAACTGTGCTACCGAGACGTGATTATTACTGACAAGGTAATACTCAGTATCGTCTTCCTTTAATGGGAAGGGATCCTGATAGTGGAACGGTTTGTTTGACATATTTTTCTCACATTCAACATCAGTTAGCGAAAGCGTTCGATAACAGAAACAATCGTTAGTGGAACCATTAGCGGAGCCAAGTCGATATTTTTTTAACTCTGACTTTGACGATGATCTTACTATAGATTGTCAGTGCGAGGCGACGGCTCCACCCTCTTTATAAAGGGTGGATCTCATTTTCCGCACTTATCGATGGTGCAGGCAGGATGATGGTGGGACACTGTTATATCCTTCATACTTGAAATTGCCGGGGCGTTAGCTACGTTCACTCACCCGAATCACTGACTTATGTCAGCTCATCGGGATTCTCTTTCTTGCTGCCTACCTGCCATTCCAATTATTTTGGCTATAATTTGCTGATATTATTGTATTTCACCGCTAAATTCTGCACGTCGCACCAATCACATGACGCGACTCAGCGCCTCAGCGATGCGCTTAAATTTCTCAAAGCGCGCTCTTAATATTGAGTGTTTTTCCGCATTGGGCAGCAGGCGGGTGATGGGGGGCGGGCTGGCGATTATCGCTTGCTCAAAACTGCTGTAATAGCCACTTCCTACCGCAGCACACAGGGCCGCAGCCCGGCAGCCAGATTGCTGAATATCGACAATTTCCAATGGCAAATTACTGGCATCACAAAACATTTGCATCCAGATGGCAGAATGCGTTGGGCCGCCAGTGAAACGAATGCAGTCAGTGTTATCACCCAGCGCGAGAATTTTGTCCTGATGTAACAGATGCGAAAAAACAATTCCCTGATAAATCGCGTAAACAATATCCTGAGTCGTGTGGTGCCCGCTGAGTCCTAACAGGCCGCCGCTGAGATTGGCGCTATGATTGGAGCCGTATAGCCACGGGAAGAAGAGAATATCTTCCGACTTTTCATAACCGAGTGCCGCCCACTGATTAAGTGTTTGATAGCTATCGGGTAAATTCGGCAAGAATTGTTGCACAAACCAGGCCAGATTACTGGCGGAGGTAGGGCTGCCTTCGTGAACAAAATAGGTGCCTGGGATGCAATATTTTCCCCACACATAGGGGTAGTCTGAGGGCTGTAAGCCCTCGAACACTCGGGTGGCAATTGACCAGGTTCCGGCCACGGCACTGAGCGGGTGGCTGTCATGCAAACCGGAGGTTAAGGCCGCGCCGACCACATCAAACATGCCACCGAATACCGGCGCGCCATCTTTTAAACCACAGGCCTGTGCTGCTTGTTGACTGATATAACCGGCCAATTCTGCCGAACCAATAATAGGGGCCGTTTTCTCAGCGACTTCTTCAATACCGAATATCTTCATCAGTTGTGGGTCAAAGTTACCGCTGTACTGATTATAAAGATTGCTGCCAGAGATATTAGTTTCTTCGGTAG
>NZ_JBLWEX010000213.1:0-16757 GCF_048323875.1 Yersinia sp. LJYL362 | reverse complement strand
TGACCATCGACGCGGCGTGCAGATAGGAACTGACTGGGGTCGGGGCCTCCATCGCATCCGGCAACCAAATATGCAGTGGTAACTGGGCCGATTTCCCCCAGGCGGCAAACAGGATGCCTCCGAATACAATGACTTTGGTGGTGTGGTCCAGTTGCGCCAGTGCCGTTAAAGCAAAGGTACCGGTATTGACCAGTAGCACTGCTGCCGCCAAATACAAGCCGATGGCCGCCACATGGGTGACCAGCAAGGCTTTGAGCGCCGAGCGCAATGACTTCTGGCTCTGATAGTAGCCAATCAACCCCCACGAACAGCCACCAGTAATTTCAAAGAAAAACAACTGACCCAGTAGGGTGGATGATAAGACCAGCCCTGCCATAGCACCAATGAATACCAATAGCAGCGCATAGTAGCGGTTGGTGCCCTCGTGCGGGTGCTCACGATTACCTAATGTCAGATAGCCGGTGGAATAGATACTGACCAGCAAGCCGAGGAATACCACGGCGAAAGTAATCAAGGTGCTGATGCGGTCGATGGTCAGGCCGAACAGTGCCATATCACCGTAATGAATTAGATCAAAAGTGACATCCACCTTGCCGCCACTCAGATAGGCATAAGCCAGCAGAACGGTGCCGAGGGTGGCCAGCAGTGAGAAGAAGGTACAAGACCATTTCGCCCATTGCTGTGGCAAGCAGGCGGTGAGGATGGCACCGGCAAATGGGACCAAAATGGTCGCAAGGGCGATATTCATAAGAGCCAGGTTCTCCATGATGAGTTTATTAGCTCCTTAAAGACCGGTCAGATAGAAAACCAGAGACAAGGCGGCGACGCCAAACCCCAGCCAGGTAACACGGGAGGTCAACAGGAAGCGCCCACGGGCAATACTGTTTTCCACCATGGAGGCCAGCACAAACACCGCCACCAATTTGATAACACAGGCCACCAATGCCCACAGTAAGCCCGGCCCACTCAGTACCGCCAGCTTGCCAAAAGGGATAAATACGCCGAGGAAAAGCTGCGCCACTACCACCTGTTTCAGGCTAATGCCCCATTTGACCAAACCCAGTGAGGCACCGGAGTATTCGGTCAGCGGCCCTTCCTGTAGCTCTTGTTCCGCTTCGGCGACATCAAACGGGATTTTTCCCATCTCGATAAACACCGCGAAACCACAGGCCAACAGCGCCAGAGCCGTTGCGGTTGGTGACTGCCAGTGCCCTTGAGATAAGGTAGTACTGATGGTGCCGATATTGGTAGAGCCAGCAATCAGCCCGACCACCAAGAGTGAAAGGATTAAGGTCGGTTCGACCAACACCCCCAGCGTCAACTCGCGACTGGCCCCGATACCGGCGAAGATACTGCCGCTATCCAGGCCCGCCAGTGAGAAGAAGAAGCGGAACAGCGCGAACAGATACAGCAGAGTTATCAAATCGCCCGCCACGCCAAAGGGGGAGGCCAGCGTGAAAATAGGCAACGCCATGGCAATCAACAACATGCTGCCCAGCAGCACATAAGGCATCAGCCGGAAGATGATTCCAGCATTGGCCGGTGCCACATCTTGGCGTTTCAGTAATTTGGCGAGATCTCGATACTCTTGCAGGATGCCCGGCCCACGGCGCGAGTGCATGCGGGCTTTCACCATGCGCGAAATCCCCGCCATCAGCGGTGCCAGCGCCAGCATCACCAGCGCCTGCCCGATGGCAAAAGCAATCATAGAGACCGCAGGCATATCAGTAGTTGGCATTGCTCGTCTCCTTAAATAGCCGCAATAATCAGCAGGGTCACCAGTGCGGCGACCACATACAGACAGTAGAGGCGGAAATCACCCTGTTGCAGCCATTGAATGCGTTGGCTGAGCCATTGGATAGAACGGATAAGCGGGGCCACTATTTTGTCATCCCAGACAGGTTCCACTCGGCCCGCACCACTGACAGAATGTTCCAGCGCGCGCTGCATCATCGGGGCGGGATCGAGTGTTTTACGCAGTCGATAGAGCGGGGCAAACATGGCTCGCAGTGGTTGAGTAAAACCCCCGGCCGAGACTGTCATGGCCTGCTCATAGGCATAACCGCAAGCCCACGGGTCGCCACCATGGCGAAATGCCAGACGACTGCCTCTGTAGAAACTGGCGACCAGTAAAATCACCAGCGGCAAAATCAATAAACCCAAGAAGATATATAGAGTGGACAGCATGGCCTGAGAGCTATGTTGTGGGAATAACACCGCGCCTTGGGCGACCTGTAAAGATGGTACGGCTGGGGCGGTTATCAAGCTGGCGGCAATGCGGGCAATCACCGGTGCAACGTGAGTCGCGCCTATCCCTAACACCAAACACAGCAATGCCAATAACAGCATAGCGGCGGTCATCGGCCAGGGGACTTCTCGCGCCTGCGCGGCTTTTTCGGTGCGCGGCAGACCACAAAAGCTGATACCGTAAACTTTCACAAAACACATCGCCGCCAGCGCACCCGTGATGGCCAGCATCACGATGGCGATTGGCCCGGCGAGGCGAATAATAAAACCGCCGTCTTTGGTCATGGTAAACAGAGATTGGTAGGTGAACCATTCACTGACAAAACCATTGAATGGCGGCAGGGCTGAAATCGCCATACACCCCACCAGAAAGGCCAGCGCGGTATAAGGCATCATTCGGGCCAGCCCACCCATCTTTTCCATGTCTTTAGTGTGTAAGCGATAAATCACCGCACCGGCCCCTAGGAAAAGCAGCCCTTTGAAGACGGCGTGGTTAAGCAGGTGGTAGAGCGCACCCAGTAAACCCAGCGCGGCGAGTACCGGCTGATGGCTGGCAATACCAATCATACCGACACCGACCCCCATCAGGATGATGCCGATATTCTCAACCGTGTGATACGCCAGTAGCCGTTTGATGTCATGCTCTGCCAGCGCGTACAACACGCCGAGCACGGAGGACACCGCGCCAAAGCCCAACACCACCACGCCCCACCACAGTTGACTAGCGCCGAGTAAATCTATTCCCACTTTGATGATGCCGAAGATACCTATTTTCACCATGACGCCGGACATCAGGGCTGAAGCATGGGACGGGGCGGCAGGGTGCGCTCGTGGTAACCAGCCATGCAGTGGCAACATCCCAGCCTTGGCACCAAAACCGAAGAAAGCTAACAAGAAGATAACCGAGGCCATAATGGGTTGCGGATTAGCCTGCCGGAAGGCGGCAAACTCCAGGCTGCCGCTCAGGCGGTACAGCAGGAAGAACGCAATCATAATCAGCACGGAACCGGCGTGGGCAATCAGAAAATAGAGCAAGCCCGCGCTGATGGCATCGTCATCCTGATCGGAAATCACCAGGAAGTAAGACGCCAACGACATCATTTCGAAGAAAATAATAAAGTAGAAAGCGTTATCCACCACCACCAGCGCCACCATTGAGGCGATGAACAGGTTCATAAAGACCCCCATTCCCCACGCCCCGCGCCCCTTGTATTCCTGCACATAGGCCAATGAATAGAGAGCGGTTATCACCACCAACAGTGAGATGACCATCAGCATAAATGCGGCTAAGGGGTCAAGACGCAAGCTGAATGCCACGAACGGGAATGGCCCGGCGGTGGTGAAAGTGATAATTCCGCCGCCCAGCAAAGTGGGCGCTGCCGCAAACAGGCCGGCAATGCCACCCAACAATGACGCCAGCCCAGAGGCATAAATTGCCTGTGTTTCGCGCCGTGCTAGCAGCAGAGAAAGCAGTGCGCCAGCCAGATAAAGCAGTAAGGAGAGCCACAGTAGCTCAAGCGAATTCATCATCTTTTCTGCTCCTCGTGAGAGATAGCGGACGAGGTGTCTCCGGCCATAAAGGGCAGCTCGTTGGCAAACCCACGGGCGGCGGCCAGGCGCTTGGCGTGATTTGCCTGTTCAATGCTGTGCTCATCCACCAGCATCAAGGCGTTAGTCGGGCAGACCCGCACGCATTCCGGCCCTTGTGGTTGGAAGCTGCATAAGTCGCATTTCACCGCGACAGTGCGCACTCCGGCATTCCAGGCGAGGAACGGATTCATGTTGGTTGGGCTGAATGGCACATCAGATAGCAGGGTCATCGGAATGTATTCAGGGAAATTTTCTGGCACTGCCAAGGGTTTACTGCCAGCCGGTGTGATTGCGCCAAACGGGCAAGCGATACCGCAGAGCTTGCAGCCGATACAGGTGGTTTCATCCAATTCGACAGCGTTATTGGTCAGGGTTATGGCATTGACCGGGCAAACCCGCGCGCACCATGCATCTTCACAGTGACGACAGAGAATTGGTGCTGTAACTGTGGCATTACGCATCACGGTCAATCTGGGATGCTGTTGTAAACCCTTGGCTTTATGCACCTGGCTGCAAGCAGCCATGCAGGTATTGCATCCAATACAAAGCCTCGGTTCCGCAATCACAAAGCGGTTCATGGCCATACCCTCCGGGACAAAAATCTGGTGACAGTCAGGCGGTGAAAAATCATTTCCCAGCTCCAAAGCATATTCTGTGCCAGTACGGTGGGCGCTAAGGCAAAAGATCGGTGAAGCCGCGCCAGTAGGGCATTAAGCTGATTGCAGATAAAGGACAGAAATTTAAAAGGCAGTAAAAACAGGGAGATTGCGGCAGTGACGTGTCGACATTAGTGACGAAACCGCCGCCGTTTGATGACACTTCGACAGTGATTATTCATCTTATGAATTCATGGTGAGGAAGCTCTGGTAAATATCATTATTTATCATGTTATTAGATTAACTATCGTTTCAGTGACAAGTGCGACATGACTGGCACCGTCTTTGCATTGTTTTTGTCAGAGAAATTCATATTGGGAGAACCGTTATGCATGAGATTACCTTGTGCCAAAACGCGATTGCCATGATGGAACAGCAGGCGCGGCTGCATGGCGCGCAGAGAATTACCGGTGTGTGGCTGGAAACCGGTGCCTTTTCCTGTGTCGAGCCGCAGGCGTTGGAATTCTGTTTTGAGCTGGTGTGCCGTGGCACTTTGGCGGAGGGCTGTGTTTTGCATCTTAGCCAACAGCAATCACAAGTGTGGTGCCATGACTGCCAGCAACAGGTTAATTTGCTCAGCAATAAAGTGACCCGCTGCCCATTGTGTGCGGGCAGTCATTTGCGTATTGGGGCCGCTGATGACGGTGTGATGATTAAGCGGTTGGAGGTGGAATGAATTTACTTTTTTTATGCCGTGATACAACAGGAGTCGGGTGATGTGTATAGGAATTCCTGGGCAAATTGTCGCGCTAGATGATACTCAACCGGGCACGGCATGGGTGGATGTTTGTGGCGTGCGGCGCTCGGTCAATATTATGCTGGTGGCTGCTGATGAGCAGGCCAGTGCAGCATTAATCGGCCATTGGGTTTTGGTGCATGTGGGGTTCGCTATGAGTCGGCTGGATGAGGATGAAGCACTGGAAACGTTGCAGTTATTGCAAGAGATGGGGGAGGTGGAAAGTGATGTTGGGGCTTTTTTAGGGCAAAGGGGGTAATTGAAAGCGCTTTTGATTGAACTTAACATTAAAACAAAAGCGCATCCAAAATCATGGTGCAGGTGCAGGTGCAGGTGCAGGTGCAGGTGCAGGTTTTTTCGCTTTTTCTTCTGCCAGCCGGTGTTCCAGTTCAACCAGTTGCTCTGGGGATACGGCGGGGTAACCTTGAGCATCATCCGGTATCACGTGTACTGCCGGAATAGGGATTAATGGCCCCAGGAAGCGTGGCTCGCGTTTCATAATATAGAGATCTGACAGCGCGCCGAGGCGGGCAAAGATCTCACGTACCCGAACATTGAGCATATCTTTGGGGGACGGCACAGCAAAACACTGCGCTTGAATCCCCATATGCATCGCGATAAACAACGCCCGCTCGCAATGGAAACGCTGAGTAATGATAATAAAATCATTGGTATCAAATACTTTTCGAGTACGCACAATAGAATCTAGTGTGCGGAAACCTGCATAATCCAACACAATGTCAGAGGCGGGCACACCAGCGGCCATCAAATCGCGGCGCATGGTCATCGGCTCATTATAACTGTGTAGCGCATTGTCACCACTCAGCAGTAAGTAACTGACTTTTCCACTGTTATAGGCGTTTAGCGCCCCTTGGATGCGGTATTGATAAAACTGATTTATACCACCGGTTTTATAATACTTAGCCGTACCTAATACCACACCAACCTGCCGGTGCGGTAAGTCTTGTAGCTCATCGTAAATAAAAGGAGCGGTTTTCCAGCTGATCCAGCGATCGAGCGTAATAGCTGTCACCATCAGCAACCCTGCGATGATAATTAAGCTAATAATCAGGCGTTTCCACATTCTCTGGCCTTTGATGCATTCAACTCACTGGTGATATTGCAAGGCTACTGTACCCACCGATATCATGCCAATAGTTTCTTCTTATTATATTAATGATTGAGGGGGAACTGATGACAAGAGAGTGAGTCTATAACCGGCCTGAGCAGCAGCGCAGGCCGGATAATAACTAGAACGAGGTGCGTTTGTAGGTACGATACTGTGGCTGCCAATAGTTGCGCTCAATAGCTTTAGCCAGTGCTTCTTCAGAGGTGACAATAGCGACACCTTGCAACTGCGCAGCTTTCCCTACTTCCATCGCGATAGTTTTTGATACCGCCTGAATGTCGTCGATATTGGGCAGTAATGCTCCTTCGCCGTTTTGCGTCAGCGGTGAACACTCCGCCAATGCACGGCTGGCGGCCATCAGCATACCGTCAGTGACACGTTTGGCACCGGATGCCAGCACCCCCAAACCAATACCGGGGAAGATATAAGAGTTATTGCATTGTGCAATTGGATACAGTTTCTCTTTATAGCTGACCGGTGAGAAGGGGCTACCTGTTGCGACTAATGCTGCGCCATCTGTCCAGTTAATAATATCTTCTGGCCGTGCTTCTACCCGTGAAGTTGGGTTCGACAGTGGCATCACTATCGGGCGCGCACAGTGCTTGTGCATCTCGCGGATCAACTCTTCGGTAAATAACCCCGGCTGGCCAGAAACCCCAATCAGCACGGTAGGTTTGGCATTACGTACCACATCCTGCAGTGAGATTGAGTCACTGGTCAGATTCCAGCTTTGCAACGTATCGCTTTTTTGCACCAATTTACTTTGGAAATCTAACAGATTAGGCAGTTTGTCAGTCAACAGGCCGAAGCGATCGACCATAAAGATACGCGCTCGAGCTTGTGCTTCACTCAGACCTTCTGAAATCATCTGCGCAATGATTTGCTCAGCAATCCCACAACCGGCTGAACCTGCGCCGAGGAAGGTGACAGTTTGGTCGCGCAACTGGCTGCCAGCGGCATGGCTTGCTGCTATCAGGCTGCCCAATGTGACTGCCGCCGTGCCCTGAATATCATCATTGAAACAGCACAACTCATCGCGATAGCGGTTGAGCAGCGGCGTCGCATTGTTCTGCGCAAAATCTTCAAACTGCAACAACACATTCGGCCAGCGGCGTTTTACGGCCTGAATGAATTCATCGACAAATGCATAATATTCGTCGCCGGAAATGCGCGGGTGACGCCAGCCCATATATAGAGGGTCATTCAGACGCTGTGGGTTGTTGGTGCCCACATCCAATACCACGGGCAAGGTATATGCCGGGCTAATACCACCGCAGGCGGTATACAGTGACAGTTTCCCAATGGGAATGCCCATACCGCCAATACCTTGGTCGCCAAGGCCGAGAATGCGTTCGCCGTCAGTAACCACGATAACTTTCACATTTTGCTTGGTGGCATTTTGCAGCATGTCATCAATGTGTTCGCGATTTGGGTAAGAGATAAATAACCCGCGCGCGCGGCGATAGATGTCGGAGAAGTGTTCGCAAGCTTCGCCGACCGTTGGGGTGTAAATAATGGGCATCATCTCGCTAAGATGCGCTTCCAGTAGGCGGTAAAACAGGGTCTCATTAGTATCTTGAATATTACGCAGATAAATATGTTTATCGTCGTCGTTTTTGAAATCCTGATACTGACGATAAGCACGTTCAGCCTGTTCTTCGATGGTTTCAACCGCTTCTGGCAATAAGCCGTGTAAATTGAAGTGGCTGCGCTCATCATTGGTGAAGGCGCTACCTTTGTTCAATAAAGGGAATTCTAATAGGATCGGGCCAGCGTAGGGGATGTACAGGGGGCGTTTACTTTCGTATTCCAGTTCCATGAGTTTCACTCTTAAACGTTATCAAGTCGTTACCCTGATCCTAAAAGATAAGAAAAAAATGTACAGCTTTTGTTAGTTAAATATGTCGGCTATCGGTAAGTGTGGGCGGTGTCACATTAATGGGATAAGTCCATAGAAATGGCATATTGACTCGAAAACTTTGCACGTGCCCAAATGATTTAAACCGCCGTGTTGCCGCGCGCTGCCGCCAGATTATTGGCGATATGCCGACACTGTTTATATAAATGAAACTATAACGATTATTCAATAGCTCTTTTCTTTTGAAAGGAGAAATGCGATTTTTAGCTCGGGATTACAACAATAAGCATTAATTAAATTAAAAAAGTTTCATAAATAACAGTTAAATACTATTACGCTAAGATTATGTTTGATTATTTATATAAGTTAAATTCCTCACAAACCAAATGTTCACCCGGCAGTTTTAAAAATATAGATGAAAATAAAAATGGATAAATGCAGTGTTATTATTCTGTTATTCTTGGTATCAGGTTGCATAAGTTATACGGTACCCATTGAGAATCTATCTGGCCTCTCGAATGATGATTTGTGCATCGCTTTGGGTGAGCGTAACGACAATGGGCCGATGGTGATTAAAATCACCAAAGAGATTGAAAGTCGGGGGGATATTATTAACCCAGAACGGTGTTATGTCGCGTCTTCAATGGCAATACAAAAAAGTAAACAAGAGTTAATTGTCGCCCCATATCAACCGCCTATGTCACACAGTTGGCCAGAATCTCAGTATATTAACCCCCCACTAAGGGACGAGTTTTTATGACGTAATGGGGGGAGTCAGCCAACAGATAAGGTGCTGCTGGCCATTATCGGGGCTAGCCAGGTAACCCCGGTTTGGGTGCTATTTGTTTAAAATGTCACGCGTTTTATATCAGTACAACCGAGTGCAGCCAGTGTGGCTTGCGTTGCATTCCACTGGGTTAGCATTGGTTGACTGCCCTCAACCAGCACTGCGCGGCGAATAGCGCCACAATCTTTGCCAGCAAGGTTGGTCAGAATCAAGGCGGCTTGCAGCGGTGGCAAGCTTGGGTTAAAGGCGGCATTTTCAGCATAGCGCCCGGTATAAATAATGCCGTCGGCGGTTTCCAATGCCACACCACTGTGGGAGTTGCTGTATGGCGCATGGCTGTGGTTTGCACCAGCAAGTGCTGCCTGAGTCAGTTCATCAGTTTCAGCAATTTTATAACCGTGATCAACAGGGTCCATCAGCAGGGTGGTGATATCCAAATCTTTCGGGCCGAAAGAGTCTGGCAAATACTGCCCCAGTGTTGATGCAGGGCGGCCCGGTAGATGGATATGCAGGCCGGTTCCACTGTTCAATTCATTCATAAACTGGCGGCAATGGCCACACGGCGTGTAATTAACGGTAATAGACACCAAACTGGCCTCATTACGCAGCCACGCGTGGCTGACGGCACATTGTTCGGCGTGGATGGTTTGCTGCAATGGCGTGCCACTGAACTCCATATTGGCACCGAAATAGAGGTTACCACTAATACCGCGAGCAATGGCCCCGACATTAAATTTAGAGATAGGCGTCAAGGCACAAGCGGCAGCCAGGGGTAACAACGCAAATGCCAGCGCATCATCATCTAACCCACTGATGCTCTTTACCGTTTTCACTTGCTCAGCGGTCAGCAGTGCAGGGAAATCGTTTGCGCTCATGATAGGTTCAAGTGCGGGTTGCAGTGAGGCGGGCAACTTAGCCCAAGCGTCATGAAAACGTGCTTGCATAGGGTTCTCTCCAATAGTTACGGGAAACTATTTTAGGCAGCTTGGGGCTTTCTTGGTGTGACATAGATCCCGTTATATATGAAATTCATGCAAGTAAAATCTCAAATGAGAGATGTATCTCAAATTTATACTGCGATGTTAGCCAAATAAATGTAGCAGTACCGGAAACAAAAAGGGCGCTAGCAGTGAGGTGATAATCCCACAAATTACCAAGGCCAGTGAGCTGAATGCCCCTTCCTGAAAATCTAACTCAGCACAGCGAGCGGTACCCAAGGCGTGTGAAGCAGTTCCCATGGCTAACCCGCGCGAGGCTTTAGTCGTGATTTTTAATAGATTCAACAAGCTATGGCCAAAGACAGCCCCCAGAATCCCGACAAAAATAACGCACACTGCACTGATGGCCGGTAAACCATGGATGGATTCAGCCACCGCCATGGCAATAGGTGTGGTGACGGATTTTGGCAGTACCGAGGCGGCGATTTCAGGGGTTGCCCCCATCCACAGGGCCACCGCAGTGCCACTGACCATAGCGGTTATACTGCCGATAAAACAGATGCTAATGATTGATTTCCAGCGCGCGCGAATTTGATGCAATTGCTCATACAGCGGGAAAGCCAACGCCACTACAGCCGGCTGCAACAAATCATTCAGAACTTTGCTGCCCGCGAAATAGTTAGCATAGGGCATATGTGTCACTAACAACAAGGGAATGATAACCACCATGGATATCAGCAACGGGTTTAGCAAGGGCATTTTCAACCAGCGGGCCAAACGGCGTGCACTGAAGAACACAATGAGTGTCAGTGGTAGCGACCACCATAAGTGACTGATCATTTGTCCTCCTCGGTGTGAGTCGGAGAACCAATCACCTTGCGCTCACGATGGACATAATGCGAGCTGTAACCGACCACCAACATCACAATCAAGGTACTGACAAAGCAGGAAACCACGATCGGGCCGAACTGCTTAGTGAGCTGATCATAATATTGCATTACGCCAACACCGATCGGCACAAAGAGCAGCGCCATGTAGCGGATCAGCAGGTGACAACCGGGTTTCACCCATGTCGAAGGCAAAATTTGGGAGGCAAGCAGGGCAAACAGAATCAGCATACCGAGGATGCTACCGGGGATAGTGATGGGCAGCAGCAAGGCCACTGCCTTACCGGCCCATAAACACAGATAGATAATGGCGAAAGCCCGCAGATACTGCCAGCAAAGTGAAGTCACATTGCGCATAAAAAGAGTCCTGAGTGACGGAATTCATTCATCATACAATTAACTTTGGCACTGTGCTAGTCATCACACTATGAATAATATATTCGTCATTTTTCACATTTCAGGGGGCAGGCGGTTTGCTCTTCCTGCCGTTTAGCCAGTTGGTAGCCGCGATAGAAAAATACCAGCCCCAAAATCGCCGCCACAATCAACATGTAGAACATCATCTCCGGTGCGGCATAAGCCAACAGGAAGCCGCAGAGTACCGGATTCGCGGCCCCGCCTAGCTGACCGAGATTCTGTACACCATAGTAACTTCCTTTGAGATTCGCGGGGGCAATAAAATCGATAAACAGATATTCGACCGGGATAACAATAATTTCACCCAATGAGAAAATCGCCATCGCTAACATCCATATCGGGATTGACTGCTGTGCTGCCATAAACCCGAACAAGCCAATAATAAAGAACAGGGTACCCAGCATTAGCCAACGCATTAAGTTCTGTTGATTCATACGGCGGCTTAATAGGTATTGTAAGGTAATGACAATGGTCGCATTGACCGTCATCACGGCGCCAATGACTTGATAGGCAAATTTGGCATCAGAAACAGTAATCAGGTATTGAGATAAATAACCGGAGAATTGGCCAAAGACAATGGCACTGAGCATGCTCCCGACAGTGAAATAAATCAGCCGTTTGTCATGACGTAAAATACGAAATGTTTGGCGGAAATCTGGCACAGATTCAGTTTGTGTATGCTCTGCGACAGACATATCAGTGTTATCTATTCTGAATTTCAACGTGATGGCGACTAACAACGCCAGTATCCCCGAAATAATAAAAGGTACCTGTGGCCCCATACTGACGACTAAAACACCGAGCCCCGGCCCAATCGCCCAGCCGACATTGACTAAGGTGTAGTTGGCCGAAAAGGCTTTGATTCGCTCATTGACTGGCAGCCAGTCGGCAAAACAGGCCTTAATGGCGATAGCGTAGACCGAATACGCCGAATGTAACAATGCCAGAATCAGGATAATCCAGGCCGGATGTTCAACCCACGGCAAGGTAAAAAAGGTCACCGAGAACAGTGTGACAGCGAGCAGAATCAACTGCTTTTTGTTGAATTTATCCACCAGATAGCCGCCGTACAAACTGGTGAAGATACCTAAGGTTAAACTCGCCCCGAGTACCAGCCCAACCTTATCGGGAGCCAACTGAAAATGCTCGGCCAGATAGATGGTGATAAAGGGGAGTGTGACGGCTCGCCCAATGGTCAAGACCAGTGAGGCAATCAGCAGATTAGTGACTCGCGATGGAAATCCTTTCATGGCATTTTCTTACTTATAATTATTTTGGGTAATGAACTGTTTCTATGCGGTTTTTTCAATCAAAAGAATGACTCGAACAGCATTACGACAGAGCGGCTCAGCCAATAACAGTAGACTATTGCAGGAACGAAAGAGAGAGGGGGGAAGAAAAATTTTTGCCAATGGCAGGTCGATTGGAATCGACCTGCCATTAATAGACTTTTAACCTAAGTATTCGATGATTGATAACCCACCATTATAATCGGTGCTGTAGATAATCCCTTGAGCATCAACAAACACATCACACGACTGAATAACTTGCGGACGTCCAGGCCGTTTATCCATCATTTTATCCGGTGCAGCGGGCACCAGAGCGCCTGTTTCTTTCGGTTGATAAGGGTTACTGATGTCATAAGCCCGGACACCTGCATTCTGATAAGTTGCAAAAATTAGCGATGAACTGATAAAACTGCCCGGCCGATTTTCATGCAGATTATGTGGGCCAAAATGTGCGCCTTTTTTTACATAATCTCGCTCATTAGGCACGGGAAATGTCGAGATACTTATCGGGTTCGTTGGTTCGCGAATATCGAATACCCAAATATGTTTCTCGCCATCCTCTTGGTTATCCAGTACCGCTTCATCCAGCACCACCAATAAGTTGCGATCGGGCAGGGGAAGTGCAGTATGAGTCCCGCCACCAAAAGGGGGGCTCCAGTTACGATGACTGATCAGTTTTGGCTCAGTGCGGTCGCTGACATCTAATAGCGTCAGGCCACCATCACGCCAACTGCCGTAAGCAGTATCACCACAGACAATGGCATGGTGCAGTGCATAACGTTGACCTTCAGGCCAGCTCGCTTGTTCACCCGCAGCGGTATGCATACCGGGTAACGCATAACGCCCTGCAACCTGTGGTTTTTGCGGGTCAGCCAAGTCAATAGTCAGGAAGATATAATCACTGTAGCCATCTAACAGCGCAGAAACATAGGCCCACCGCCCACCGACATACCAGATGCGGTGGATACCGATGCCATCAAGTGGCAGGAAACTGACCTCGCGGGGCTTGTCCGGTGTCGAAATATCAAAAATACGTAAACCGGCACTCCAACTACGGCCTTCTTGCCGGGTACTGACCGTTTGGGCTACAGAGCGGGTGTAATACACTTTCTCTTCGGCAAAACTGGCGTCAGCAAACAGGTCACGCGCATTAATCACCAGTAGCAGGTCATCATGAGCTTGTAAGTGCACATTCCACGTATTGGGGGGCGCGGCGATAAAACCCGCGGGACGTGGGTTTTTGGCATCTCGTACATCAATAATTGAAACGCCCTGTGACACCATATGGCCGACATAGGCGAAACCACGATGCACCATGACCTGCACGCCATCGGGTTTCCCACCCTGATCACTGTGTCCAATCAGCCGCATATTGCGGCTGTATTCTGGTGTCGGCAAGACTCCTTGCGCTGCCATTTATTTTACTCCAAATCAATTAGTTGCCTGGGTCTTTAATGTCACATTATTGACCGTTTTTGGCAGCAAGGGTAGCAAACCACGGTGAGTTGAAGTCATCTGACTGGCCCCAGCCAGGAATGATTTTACTCAAACCGGAGACGTTAACTGGGCCAGGTTGGCTCGCCAGCAGGGCTTGTGGAATAGAGGCTGCACGGAATTCATAACTGGCAGGGGTCTCTTCACCGGCAATTTTCTTGGCAACCAGACGTAAGTTAACGGCACCAATGAGCTTAGGATCGACCGCAACGCTGACTTTCCATGGGCTATTCGCTTCGCGCATCAGTTGCAAATCCTGATTCGAGATATCAATGCTGTACAGTTTTATCTCGGTACGGCCATTTTCCTGCAAGGCTTTATAAGCACCTTGAGTAAAGGCATCCCAAGTTCCCCAAATTGCATCGATTTTGCCTTTCGGATATTTCGCCAATACCGCACCGACTTTATTTGCGGTATCACCTTGAACATCGGATGAAACAGCACCGATAGATTCCAGTTCAACAATCCCTGGGTTTTGTTTCAACAGGGCTTGATAAGCGGCCTGGCGACGTTCCATTGGTGGGAAACCGGCGACCCAGAGCTTGATAATATTGGCTTTACCGTTGAAGTCCTTGACCAGCTGACCGAAAGATTCATTGGTCAGGGAGGCATCATCTTGTTGAGTAACGGTCAGACCGGGGATTTCACCCTGAATGGCGGTATCAAATACAGACACGGCAATGCCGTTTGCCGCAATGCGTTTTACCAGTTCAGTCGAGTAGGGATCACGGCCCTGGGAAAGAATAATCCCGTCGTATTTCTGGCTGATAGCCTGATTAACAAAGTCCTGAAAACGCGCGTCATCACCGTTGCTTAAAAAAGTATCAACTTTGAAACCCAGTTTTTTACCTTCTTTCAATACACCAGACAGGAATTGAGTGGTGTTGTCGTCGGAACCTAAATTACGGATCACCGCAATTTTAATTTGCCCTTGATGCTTGGCAATCGCATCAGGAATCGGGGCTACCGTGGCGGTGTCCGCAGCGAAGACTGGCAGTGCCGTCAGCAGGCTCAAGGCCAGTAATGGGGAAGCAATTTTTTTCATCCGGAACTCCGTCATGGTGTTGATAAGTTGTGCAATGTGTACGGTGCAATCATTGTTATAGCTATCTTTGTGTCTAGACGTCTATCTGTCTCTGTACTGCATCATAACCATAACTATTTTGATAAGGAATTAACTTTGTTATGAATTTTTGGATTACGTTATATCTTTTAGTTTGGATAGCTCAAATAATCAGCAAAGTGTAACAAGAGGGAGGTGAGTATCATGAGTGCAAATAGAGCTAATAACCTTTTGCTCTTAGTGGTTTTGTCTCGGAGGAACTTTATAACCATATTTTTATTGAGACAAATATCAACAATAATATTTATTTCGCTGCTTACTCAGTCCTGATATTCTAAATAGAGTTGAGTCATAAAAATAAAATAATAGAGTCTAGCTACCATAACAAAAATGAATTTTCACCATTTTAAGTTTAATGATATTTAAAGGATTAAAATCACCATGGTTAAAATTAGCAGCCTATATAAATTCAGAAAGAATAGTACTGATATGGTTTACCTGAATTTGGATTATTGTATCAATAATGGCACTGTTGATAACCCCACATATCGTTATATGTCTCGCAGCGAGTGCCTGTTTTTATTTGTTCGCTACGCGCTGGCACTGATGACAATTATGTTTCTGGTCATTATCTTATTTCCAGACTTGATTGATAATATCCTGGATTTTTCTGTTTCATCTTTTCTGGCAGTACTTTCATTGGTGCTTTTGTTACCTTGTTCATACCGTTTGGCTAGCCAAAGGTTAAGCCCATATTTATTAATGTTTCACCTTCTTCCATTTGTTTTTTATTTCTCGCACAGCTTAATAGCATTATGTTTATCGGGTTTATTTTTTCTTTATTTTATTGCTATAAATATTTATGACATAAAACCACCGGTATGTGACCGTAGAAAACAGCTGGCTACAGCTTTACCTAATGAGTATCCATTTGGGGTGGCGCTGGTTTGTTTTGGCTTATTATACATGAGCTTCTTTCTGATTTTTGAATTCGATGATGCCATTATTTCTCTGATGGTGTTGTCATGGATTTTCTTTTTACTGGCCAAATGGCATTGGCCGGTTGTGGTATTAAATATAGTGGGCGCTATCGGGGTATTCTGGTTTTTCTCATCAGGTTTCGTGGAAGTAAAGCATCATCAGAATATTATTATCAATGCACTCATTAAAGTTTCCTTACTGGATAATATTTTATTCCTGATCTTCTCGCTAAGTTTATTTATTAATATGCTGTTTTGGTTAGAGGCTCGGCAACGAGACAGGCAGCCTATAGTTAAAAGTGAGTAAAAATCTTTTTTAGCTCAAATAGGCAATAAAAAAGCCGGTCAGTTCATACCTTATGACCGGCTTTTTTACGTGTTATAGCATGATTACTTCACTTGCATGCCTGGTTGGGCACCACTGTCCGGGCTGAGCAGGAAGATATCTTTGCCGCCAGGGCCTGCGGCCATCACCATGCCTTCTGAAACACCGAAGCGCATTTTGCGCGGCGCCAGGTTTGCTACCATGACGGTGAGTCGACCTTCCAATACTTTAGGGTCAGGGTAAGCTGAGCGGATACCAGAGAAGACCTGACGGGTTTCACCGCCGAGATCCAATTTCAGTTTTAATAGTTTATCTGAGCCTTCGACAAAATCTGCTTGTTGAATCAGCGCGATGCGCATAT
>NZ_JBLWEX010000212.1:0-16752 GCF_048323875.1 Yersinia sp. LJYL362 | reverse complement strand
GACAATGAGCGGCAATGGCCTGTCGATTCTGCCCCGACCAGCGGGCGGATAGGCTGATTTGCTCTTCTTCAAACTCTGCCATTTGCTGATCGTTAAGGTGATATTTACCCTGATAATATTCACGGTATTTGGCGCGTGAAGCGAACTGGCGCTGGCCCGGTGAGTGATCCATCAGAGATACCAATGAAAGCTCTGGCTGCATCATCAGTTCTTCAAACAGTGGCAAGGTGCTGTCATGGGGTAATTCACAGCGCAAATGAATTCGATGCTCGGCTCGATTCAATCCTGATCGCTGGCTCTCTACCACGGCGTTAATCATTTTTTGCAGATTATCCAGCCGATGGCCGCCATCCCGCACATCGCCAACCGCCACGGCATCCAACACGGTAGTTATCCCACTGGCAACCATGAGCGCATCGTGGCTACTCATGGCCGAATGTGCTGGCCAATCCACATTGGGGCGGGGGGTGAAAAACTTGTCGAGATTATCGGTATGCAGCTCGATCAACCCCGGCAACAACCAGCTATTTTGTCCATCAATTGCCGCTGAAAGTTGTGTCGGACGATCACTATAACTGCGGATCACCCCTTGGTGGATTTCCAGTGATCCGCTGACCACCTGATCCGCAAGAATAAGATTGACGTTGTTGAAGATCATGATGGGATCTCTGTGCTGACGTGAGAGGGGGGCGGTGTCATAGTCAGTAAGCGGTCACTGACATGATTGCGTACTTTTTCATCGTGGAAAATACCGACAATTGCGGCTCCGCGCTGTTTAGCTTCATCAATCAGGCTGACCACAGCGGCGCTGTTGGTGCTATCGAGAGAAGCCGTCGGCTCATCCAGCAACAAAATGGGATAATCGACAATAAACCCTCGCGCTATATTAACCCGCTGTTGCTCGCCGCCGGAGAAGGTAGAAGGGGCCAGATCCCACAACCGCGGTGGCACATTAAGTCGCGCCAACAGATCCTGCGCCCGCTGTTGGCAGATTTGCCGATCAACCCCCAATTCCAGCAGGGGTTGCATCACCACATTTAATGCACTGATTCGTGGGATCACCCGCAAGAATTGACTGACCCAGCCCACCGTATGACGGCGCACCGCCATAATTTGTCGGGCTTGCGCGCTCACCATATCCAGCCATTCTCCCTGATGTTTCACCCAGATATGGCCGCTGTCGGGTAGGTAATTGGCATATAAAGAGCGCAGCAGAGTGGATTTTCCGCTGCCGGAATGGCCGTGCAGCACCACACATTCGCCACTGCCAACTTCCAATGAAGTTTGATGCAGCACCGGCAGGCGAATACCGTGCTGGTGGTGTAACACAAAGGTTTTACTGAGATTTTCAACTTTCATTTGTAGTATAGGCAGTTGTAGCATAGGCAGCTGTTGGGGGTTCATAGTCAGTTCTCACTCAGTTTTGTAATACCGATGAAACCAGTAGTTGGGTATAAGGATGGTGCGGGTCATCCAGCACCCGGTCAGTCAGGCCACTTTCGATAACTTGCCCCTCTTTCATCACCAGCAAACGGTTAGCCAATAAGCGGGCAACCCCCAAGTCATGGGTGACAATCACCACCGCCAATTGCATTTCCACCACCAGATTGCGCAGTAAATCCAGCAACCGTGCTTGCACTGACACGTCCAGGCCACCAGTCGGTTCGTCCATAAATACCAGCTTCGGATGTGTCACCAGATTACGGGCAATTTGCAGTCGCTGCTGCATGCCGCCGGAGAAGGTGGTGGGCAGGTCATCAAGACGGGATAAGGGGATCTCGACATCTTCCAGCCAGCGGCCTGCTTGTTGGCGGATCTCGCCATAATGGCGTTGGCCAATAGCCATCAGTCGCTCGCCGATATTGCCGCCCGCCGAGACTTGTGGCCGCAGCCCATCAAGTGGGTGCTGATGCACTACGCCCCATTCGGTGCGCAGTAAACGGCGGCGTTGGCTTTCGGCCATCTGATATAAATCAACCGCTGATTGGGCATCAGGCCGATAAAAAATTTGCCCATGTTGCGGTGCCAGACGGGCTGAAATGGATCTAAGCAAGGTGGTTTTACCCGAACCCGATTCACCAACAATCCCTAACACTTCACCGGGATACAGCTGGAAAGAGACATCACTGAACCCCTTACCCGGCGCATACAAATGGGTAAGATTCTCCACCGACAACAGCGGGTGAACAGCAGAGGGTTTTGAAATAACCTGTTCAGCGATCATTGAATATTCACCTCTTGTGTGGCGGCCTGAGCCAGTTGCTGCTGGCAAAAATCAGTATCCGAACAAACAAACATCCGGCTGCCCTTATCGTCCATCACCACCTCATCGAGATAACTGTGGCGCGAGCCGCACAAAGCACAGGGTTCATCCCATTGCTGCACGCTAAAGGGGTGATCGTCGAAGTCCAGACTTTCCACTTTGGTAAAAGGTGGTAGGGCATAAAGGCGTTTTTCACGACCGGCCCCAAACAGTTGCAGCGCGGGCATCATGTGCATTTTGGGATTATCAAATTTCGGAATTGGCGACGGATCCATCACATAGCGATCATTCACTTTTACCGGATAGGCATAGGTGGTAGCGATATGGCCGTAGCGAGCGATATCTTCATATAGCTTGACTTGCATTACGCCGTATTCCTCCAGCGCATGCATTTTGCGCGTCTCGGTTTCACGCGGTTCAATAAAGCGCAGCGGCTCCGGGATCGGTACCTGATAGATAAGGATCTGATCCTCCGTCAGCGGCGTTTCTGGAATGCGGTGCCGGGTCTGGATCAAGGTAGCGTCAGTAGTTTTTTCAGTAGTCGCCACTCCGCTGACCCGCTGGAAGAAGCGGCGAATCGACACCGCATTAGTGGTGTCATCGGCTCCCTGGTCGATCACTTTCAGCACATCGTAACGGCCAATCAGGCAGGCGGTTAGCTGAATGCCACCGGTGCCCCAGCCATAAGGCATCGGCATCTCACGGCCGCCGAATGGTACCTGATAACCGGGGATGGCCACGGCTTTCAGTAACGCGCGGCGCAAGGTTCTTTTGGTTTGCTCGTCCAGATAACCCAGATTGTAACCGGTGAGAACTTCAGTCATGGCGCGGCTCCTGTTGTTCTGCGGCTGCGGATGAATGCTCACGGCGCAGGCGCTTGAGTAACTCCAGCTCCGCTTGAAAATCAACGTAATGGGGCAGTTTGAGATGAGAAACAAAACCGGCGGCTTCGACATTGTCGGCGTGGGATAACACAAACTCTTCATCTTGCGCTGGGCTGGCGACATTTTCGTCGTATTCCCGGCTTTGCAAGGCGCGATCCATCAAGGCCATCGACATGGCTTTGCGCTCACCACGACCAAATACCAAACCGTAACCGCGAGTGAAATACGGGGGTTCTGCTGCCGAGCTGACAAAACCATTCACCATTTCGCATTCGGTGAGTAAGATCTCACCGATATCAATCGCAAATCCCAGTTCTTCCGGCTCAATTGAAATGGTCAGCTCGCCGGTGCGGATCTCGGCGGCGAATGGATGAGTTCGACCATAACCGCGCTGGGTGGAATAGCCAAGCGCCAGCAGGAAACCTTCATCACCGCGCACCAGCTGTTGCAGCCGGGCTGAGCGATTACACGGATAAACCGGTGGGTTGCGGGTGATATCTTCCGGCGGGGTGCCGTCATCCCGCTCAACTTTTGCTAATTGCTCTTGAGCTAATAAATCAAACACATGAGCGCAATTATTTTGCGATACATCTTCTGGCGATATTTCCCTGCGATTGAGCGCGTGCGGCGCTTCACCCGAGGCCAGCAGGGTGAAATCCAGTAGTCGATGGGTGTAATCATAGGTGGGGCCGAGCACTTGCCCGCCGGGCAAATCTTTGTAAATGGCGGAGATGCGCCGCTCCAGCCGCATATTGCCAGTTGCCAACGGTTGGCTGACGGCCAGACGCGGTAATGTGGTGCGGTAGGCGCGCAGTAGGAAAATCGCTTCGACCAGATCACCGCTGGCTTGCTTGATTGCCAATGCAGCCAGCTCGCGATCATAGATACCGCCCTCAGTCATCACCCGATCTACCGCCAGACCTAGCTGTTGCTCAATCTGTTCGCAATCGATAGCCGGGATCTGTGTATCACCACGGCGCTGGTGTTCGAGTAATTGATGGGCTGCCGCAATGGCTTTTTCGCCCCCTTTGACTGCAACGTACATCAGCACACCTCCACATGGGTGGTTCGTGGGATAGCCATTAGGTTCTCGCCGCAGGTCAACAGAAAATCGAGGCCAGCAGGGAATGCGATCGGGCGGTTAAGCAGGTAATTCAGCACAGCAGAGGGCAATTGCGGAGCCACAGTACGGTGGTGCTCAATTCCCGGCCCGCGTAGGCGCAGAGGCACACCAAGGTGCAGACTGGTGGCCTGAAGAATGACGGTGGTGGAGTGCTCTGGTGAAAGTTCATTACCCGCCGGGCAGTTAATCAAAAGTTCTTCTTTTATCTCATTGTCAAATAAGGAAAAAAGTGAATTTTTGATGCTGGTTGTCAGCGGCGCTCCGCAATGAAAACGTATATTCTGTTGCACGGCATCATTGTTGAGCGGTTCATCCAGGTAGAGCGGCGTTTCCTGATCAACCAGGGTCAGCAGGATGCTGGTGGTGGCGGGATTTAATGGCTGCCAGCCGCTGCCATGGGGCAGTGAAACGACAACTCCCGGTTCGCTTAATGCCTTGAGAATACGGCGAAAAGCGTGCTGAGCATCATCAACCGGCTGATCAAAATGGTTTAATAGGCTCATTAGTCTTCTCCTCGCACCAGGGTGAAGAAATCCACTTTACTGGTGGCGATAGCGCGAGCGCGCAATTCCCGCCGCTCCTGCTGTATGGCCGCTAGAGGATGAATGACGGTTTTCAGCAGTAATTCACTCAGACCGGCTGGTTGTCCATTAAGGGTGGAAAGCTGCAATAACGCATCTAATAGCGCGCAGAGTTCTGCATGAGGTTTATTGCGCCCGGCAATGTAGCTGTAACCATAAATATCTGTGCTGTGGTTGAGTTTGATTACCGCGCGAGTGAGGGTCATATCGCCCAGAATAAACCGGCGGCCAGTGCCGCCCATTCGCGCCTGTAATTGGCTCAAACCAATCTCTGGCGCACGGATCACTTGATATTGCGGTGCCAGATTCAAGGATTGCCAATGTGCAAGCAATTGCTCCGGTTGGCTGTGGGCCAACACCGACATCCAGCCCTGCCGGGTGTTAGAGATACTATCCATTTAGTGCTCCATGGTCAGTTCAATCATGTCGGCGCGTGTCAGGCTGACGGAGTACTCCGCCACCTGCTGGCTATCAACACGGATATTCAAGGTGCGCACACAGAGCAGCGGCGCATGGGTGGCAATCTCAAGTAAACGGCTCTCTTTGGCCTGAGCACGGCGTGCGCTAATGCGAGTCTGGCTACGGCTTAAAGGCTGTTGCAGATGTTGGCTGATGAATTGATGTAGTGAACCGGAGTTAAACTGCTGCAACGCGGGCCACCAACTCAAATCCGGCAGGTAATGATCGATAACGCAGACCGGTACACCATTGACTCGCCGCAAGGTGCGTAAATGAATCACTGTCGTCCCTTCATCCAATGACAGCGCTTTAGCAACATGCTCAATGCACGGGCGTAAGACGGCGAGTAAGCGCTCACTGGTGGGGTCACTACCCTGATCTAATAAGTTTTGGCTAAAGCGCGCATTGGCATGCAGCGGGTAGTCATAAGGGCGCATTAACACCAAAATGCCGATACCTTGCCGACGTTGCAGCCAGCCGCGCTCGACCAATTCATCGACGGCCCGACGCAGGGTATGACGATTGACCTGATAACGTTCGGCTAACTGCTGTTCAGACGGCAGATAATCCCCGCAGCGATAAGCACCACGCAGCTCCTGCTCTAACTGGGCCGCAATTTGTTGATAGCGGGTGGGATAACTGGTCGGTGGTCTAGATAAGTGCATGGCAGATAACCCCTCTGTGTGGATCATCACTTCTGACGGCCATCCACAATGAAACACAAGGAGCAATACTGATGAGCAGGTGGCGGATTGTCATGGTGATAACCAGTAAGTTTTCTCACCCGCTATGCTGGCGGTTTTTAATGACAGTAGGGTTAAGCTGAGATGGCGGAACGATGAAATCTTGCGGTTGTTGGTAGGATTTTTTATGGGCTAAAAAGTGGTGCTTATAAGAAAAAGTTTTATCGCATTATCAATCTGATACATATCACTACGATAAATCCTCACTTTAAACAAAAAATAAACATTATCTTAACTTGAGGGAAATATAAGTGTCTCTTATAGTTAATTTACGCCGCCGTGGCGTTCTCTCTGGGGGGTTTTACTATGTGCCCTAAAAATATCAGCCGTCTGAGCAAAATAAGTTTGGCAATATTACTGGCTTGCTCACTCGCGGCATGTAGTGGCAGTGGCGGAGGTTCTCACAATTCTGCGAAGAATAATGCGGGTCAGACAACCGGAGGAACAGGTTCAGGCAGTGGTGGTGGTACTGGCTCTGGAGGTGGCACCGGCGGAGGAACGGATGGTGGTACGACCGCGAATAATTCTGCGGTTGGCAATGTGGTCAGTGGTGTTGGCACTGCCGTCGATGGGGTAGGTAATACTGTCAGCGGTGTTGTTAGCCAAACCCCTGTAGGTAGCTTGCCAATCGTTGGTGGTGGTTTGGTTACCGTCGTTGATAGCGCGGGTAATGCTGTCAGTGACGTCGGGACCGGTTTACATAATGGCGTAGGTCAATTAGGAAATAATCCTAATGCATTGGGCACTACGGCTGCCGGTGTACCGAAGGCCGTGGCTGATGTTGGTACCGGAGTTTCAGGATTAGGTGGAACAGTTTCAGGTATCGCTGCCAACACGCCATTGGGCGGAGTTACCGGTACCGCAGGTGGGTTAGTTGATAAAACCGGTGGTGCAGTCACTTCTATCGGTAACGGATTGGCGCAAGACCTGCAAACAGGAACGACGAGTAAGCTAACCACTGCCGCAACCGGGATAGTGACGCCAGTGGTGGGCCAGGTACAAGATATTACTCAGACCGTTGGTTCAACCACCGGTATTGGCGCGCCAGTGAATAATTTACTGACCGCTGTCGGCGGTACTATTGTGACGACTGGCACTCAAGTGGGTACCAGTGCGCCAACGTTAGCGGGTGTTGGACAGGTACTGCAAGGCAGTGGGCAAGCCGTTGAGAAGGCGGGCGGTTTAGTGACTCCGCCAACATCAACAGGTGGTTCGAATGGCTTGCTGGCAGGTGTCACGAATACATTGACACCAACCTCTGGTGGCAGCAACAGCGGCTTGTTGGCCGGGGTAAACAATACTGTCGGTGGTGTTACCGGCGGATTGACTGCTGGCGTCTCAGCTAATGCCAATGCCAGTGGTGGTTTAGCTGGCGGGATAGGCGGAATATTAAAACCAAAAACCAATTAAATATACATACCCTAGATAATTCGAGTTGCAGGAAGGCGGCAATTGAGTGAACCCCGATGAGTTGACGTCAGTCAGTGATTCGGGTGAGCGAGAGCAGCTAACGCACATGCAGCTTGAAGTATGACGGGTATAACGATACTAGCTCTCCCTTATTCCAGGGGAGAGCATCGTTATTATAAAAATAAATAGACTATTAAAATTATAATTTAATGTGCGCATAAGGAAATATTCTATGAATAATAGAGTGTGGGTATTATTTTTATTTGGTGCAGGAAGTGTATGGCAGTTCAGCGCGCTCGCTAATACCGTCCCTATGTTAATTGACCAGAATAACCCTTCCAAAATATCGCGTGATATTGCGCGACCACAAACACCTCGTACTGTGGCTCCAACGATTTCAACTCCAGTGCCAGAACCCAGTTCTAAACTAACACTGGATACTTTAATTGATGTGAAACATATCCAATTTATCGGTGGTACCCAATATGATATTAATATACTCAGTAAGCCATTTACGCCTTATATTGGTAAAGAAGTATCATTAAAGACTCTGCTTTTAGCAACGCAATCTATTACAAAAATGTATCAGCAAGATGGCTATATTCTCTCTTATGCTTATTTGCCGACTGATAACTTTGCCAATGGCACATTAAAAATAGGTTTGGTTGAAGGCTATATTGCTAATACTCGAATTCAAAGTGACAACACAGCGATAGGGCGCTGGCTGACCAAGTTGTCTCAGCGCATTATGGCCGAGAATCCGCTGACACAGGATACCTTTGAACGTTACAGCATTTTGATGAGCCGAACGCCGGATACTAAAGTGATCGCCACGGCTAAAAACCCGGATAATATTTATGGCGCAACATTATTAGATATTAAAGCCGATCATCCACGTAATTGGAATATCAGTACCGCATTGGATAGCCGCAAAGGTGTTTACAGCGGGGTACTCAATGCAACTTTAAGTGGCTTTACACCTTATGCAGAGCAATTGGGTGTCGCAACATTATTACCGTTAGACAGCAAGAATCGTGACCAATACTTAGGTGTAAACTATCAACAATATTTAGGTAGCAATGGCTTATTACTGCAAACCCGGGGCAGTTATTATAAGCAAGAGCCGAAAGATTATACTGATGTGCTGACACTGTACCCCGATAACATCACATTATCCAGCCGCACTCAACAGATACAATATACTGGTGGCGTGGTGTTAAGTTATCCGTTGGAATTAACCCGTAAACGTCAATGGACAGTGAGCGGGGGCGTAGATTATCTGGAGAAAAGCTATAATCTAAAAATCCGGGCCCGATTTAATAATCTTAATAATACATTGCTCGATTTAGAAGAACAGAACCAACGGATGCGTTACCCGGCGGCCGAGTTGGCACTGACGGGTTATCAGGAATATACCCAATCTTATTGGAGCACCCGTGCCAGCGTGCGCAAAGGAATAAACGGCGCTTTGGCCTCTAGTTCAGTTCCTTGGGGAGACTTAGGTTTTACCCGCTGGAAACTCACCGGAGATGGCGCGTATTTAATGGCCGAAAAATGGCGATTGAGTGCCTCGGCGGAAGGTGATTGGTCTGACAATGATTTACCAGAAGCAGAGCATGTGACTTTTGGTGGGTTACGGTTTGGCCGAGGTTATCCAGATGGTGAGGCGACGGGGGATTATGGCTATGGCGGACAGGTAGAAATGCGCTATATACATAATCGGGAAAATGGCAATTGGCTGAAAACCATTCAACCTTATGCGGTGCTGGATACGGCACACACTTGGTATAACTCACCGATATTTCGTGCACAAAAACTGGCTTCTTACGCGGTGGGAGTGACCTTTGGTGATAACAAACACTATTCCTTATCACTGGAAGGGGCGAGGCCGATTGGCGACCTGCCCAGTGATAGTACGCGTCGTGATTGGCGGTTTAATGCGACCTTAACCTATAACTTTGCCAATTAGCGCAGGTGATGGATAACTTGATTACCGCTGCCGCGCCAAATAAGCGATGGGTCTTTTAGGTCTTGCACGAATTTGCCATCGACCAGCACATTAATTAAATCCACCACTTGTTGTTGGTCGGCGGTCAGTTCAGCCAGGGTGTAGCCGGTCCAGACCCAAATATCTTTACCATCGCACTCCTGGCGTACGCGTTTGACCAGTTGCAGAATGGCGGACAAATTTTGTGGATGCAGCGGATCACCGCCGGAGAGGGATAACCCTTGCCGACGGATACGGGAGTCGTTCAGATCCGCTATGATTTTATCTTCCATTTCTTGGGTAAATGGCTTACCCGAATTCAGTCGCCAGGTGCTTTTGTTATAACAACCCACACATTCGTGTACGCAGCCAGAGACGAACAGCGTACAGCGAGTGCCAGGGCCGTTGATAACATCGACCGGGTAATATTGATGATAATTCAAAGTGGTTAGCCCAGCTGTCCGTTTGCCAAATGCTTAACGCGGCGCTTCACTTCTTCTTGTTTGCCGGCGTTAAATGGCCGTGCATCCGGGCTACCCAAATAGCCACATACCCGACGGGTGACTGACACTTTTGATGGCTCATGATTACCACATTTCGGGCAGGTGAAGCCCTTGCTGGTACAGGAGAATTCGCCGGTAAAACCGCACTCGTAGCATTCATCAATTGGTGTGTTGGTGCCGTAATATGGCACTCGGCTGTAGCTGTAATCCCAGACATCTTCCAGCGCTCTGAGGTTATGCTGCAAGTTAGGGTATTCGCCGTAACAGATGAAACCGCCGTTAGCCAATGGAGGATAAGGTGCTTCGAAGTCCAGTTTGTCGTAAGGATTAACTTTCTTTTCAACATCCAGATGGAAGCTGTTGGTGTAATAGCCTTTGTCGGTGACACCTTCTACCACGCCAAATTCTGCGGTATCCAGGCGGCAGAAGCGGTCACACAGGTTTTCGCTCGGCGTGCTGTACAGACTAAAGGCGTAGCCAGTTTCTTCTTTCCAGCTATCCGTTGCTTGTCTCATGCGCTCGACGATAGCCACGCCTTTTGCACGTAACTTTTCGTCGTCAAAGACATGGGATTGATTGCCAAACAGAGCATTAACCGTTTCATGAATACCAATAAAGCCCAGCGAGATAGATGCGCGGCCATTTTTGAAGATTTCAGAGATATTGTCATCCGCTTGCAAGCGCACACCACAAGCCCCTTCCATATACAGGATAGGTGCCACGCGGGCTTTGATCCCTTCGAGTCGGGCAATACGAGTCATCAAAGCTTTCTTGGCTAACAGCAGGCGCTCATCCAGCAGCCGCCAGAATTTCTCTTCATCGCCTTGGGCTTCCAATGCAATACGTGGCAGGTTAAGGCTGATAACCCCCAGATTGTTACGGCCATCGTGGATCTGTTTGCCATCTTCTTCATAGACGCCGAGGAAGCTGCGGCAGCCCATGGGTGTTTTGAAAGAACCAGTAACTTTAACCACTTGATCGTAATTGAGAATATCTGGATACATGCGCTTGGTGGCACACTCCAGTGCTAACTGTTTGATATCGTAGTTGGGATCGCCAAATTTATGGTTAAGACCATCGCGGATAGCAAACACCAGTTTCGGGAACACCGCGGTTTTACGGTTTTTGCCCAAACCAGCAATGCGATTACGCAGAATCGCCTGCTGAATCATGCGCGATTCCCAACTGGTACCCAGCCCAAAGCCGAAGGTGACAAACGGCGTTTGACCATTGGCGGTATGCAGGGTATTCACTTCATATTCCAGTGACTGGAAAGCGTCATAACACTCTTTTTCGGTGCGTGACATGGCATAACCGGCGGCATCAGGGATCTGCCACTCTTCAGCGACCCGCTTATGTTTATTGAAACTTTCGGTGACAAACGGTGCCAGAATTTCATCGATGCGGTTAATGGTTGTGCCGCCATAGATATGGCTGGCAACCTGCGCGATAATCTGCGCGGTCACTGCGGTAGCTGTAGAAATGGATTTTGGCGGCTCGATTTCCGCATTACCCATTTTAAAACCTTGAGTCAGCATGCCATCGAGGTCAATCAACATGCAGTTGAACATCGGGAAGAATGGCGCGTAATCCAGATCGTGATAATGAATTTCACCACGTTCATGAGCCAAGACCACGTCTCGTGGCAAAATATGTTGTTTGGCGTAGTGTTTCGCGACAATACCGGCCAGCAGATCACGCTGAGTCGGGATGACTTTGCTGTCTTTATTCGCATTTTCGTTCAGTAGCGCTTTGTTACTTTGCTCTACCAAACCCCGGATTTCCTGATTCAGGCGACCACGCAGTTCACGCGAGATATCCCGGTCATGGCGATACTCAATATAGGCTCGGGCGAGCTGCTTGTATTGACCGGCCATCAGTTGGTTTTCTACCGCAGTTTGGATATCGCGGATATCAACTTTCGGCTGGTTCTCCATCGTCTGAGCGACCACACGGGCAACAGTTGCACAATAATCCGCGTCTACTACGCCAACCGCCAAGGCTGCACGCTCGACCGCTTCCTTGATTCGTACCTCATCAAAAGGTACCTGACAACCGTCCCGTTTAATCACTACTGTTTTCACAATGTCGCTCCTGTATCCTGCCGCGTAGGATTAGCCCCAAAACAATCTTATCCACAAGGCAAACCGCAGCACATAAGGGCTGCGAGGGGGTGTGGATGGTTTTGTGGATAACTACTACATATAGATGTCTTAATTCCTATAGACACTATATATGGGTAATGGCAGAAGTGACAGTCAACATAATTGACCTAGAACAAGGAAATCAGCTTTAGGTTTATTCCCTGTTCAGTGCATCACAAAATGGACATTTTTATGCCACTTTTTTTGCACAAAATAGTATGAGTTAGCGCTTCATTGGGCGGAAATGTTCCAGTAAAAAATCGACCCAAACGCGCACCCGCGGGGGTAAATCGGCAGAGGCATAATAGAGCCATAATGGCACCGGTGCAGGCCAGTGATGGGCTAGCACGGGCACCAAACTGCCGTCTGCAAAATGGGGTTCAGCATGCCATTGTGCTATATAGGTTATTCCCATATCGGCCAACGCCGCATTCATTAATACTTCGGGTTGTGAAATGACCAAACGGCCCGACAACTCGAAAGATTGCACCTCATTATTGTGTTGCAACAGCCATTTGACTATTCGTCCAGTTGATGGATTGCGGTGTAGTAAACACTGATGCTGATAGAGATGCTGCGGATTGCTGGGGGTGCCATAGCGCGCCAGATAAGCGGGGCTGGCCGCCAACACCATTTGCATTGGGTAAAACTGGCGTGCAATCAAGCGACTATCAGGATCAATGTGAGTGCCGATCCCGACATCAAAGCCTTCTCCGACCAAATTAACCACTCTGGCTTCCAGCGAGAGATCTAAATCAATCAGCGGGTAGCGCGCCATAAACTCGGGAATCAGCGGCATTAATAGTTGGCGGCCAAAACCGGGGATCAAACTGACTCGAACCGTGCCGCTGGGATGTTGCTCATCGTTACGTACGGTGTCCAGAGTGTGTGATAGCGCCTGCCAAAGCGGAGCAACCCGCGCTAATAAAGCCTTACCTTCATCAGTTAGCACCACACTATGGGTATTGCGTTGAAACAGACGAAGCGCC
This sequence comes from Yersinia sp. LJYL362, assembly GCF_048323875.1. NCBI lineage: Bacteria > Pseudomonadati > Pseudomonadota > Gammaproteobacteria > Enterobacterales > Yersiniaceae > Yersinia > Yersinia sp. LJYL362. The sequence goes on along the minus strand of NZ_JBLWEX010000212.1, from coordinate 3,666 downwards.
AGTTTTTCTTCTAATACGCGGACATTTTTACTGACAGCGGCAGGAGTTACCCCTAATTGACGGGCCGCGACAGAAAAATTCTCATTTTGGGCGGCGCTTAGGAAGGCTGGCAATAAGCGATGAATATCGGAAGGTAGCGACATTGGTTGATACCTTAGGTTGAAATTAATGTGACTGATTGCAGCCTACACCGGCAGCGCTGAAAATGAAAAGATAGTGTCATTAAACCTGTTGGAGAATCTGTTATGCCACGTATTTTAGTGTTGACTGCCCACCGTAAGCCGGATGAATCCCGTATCAACCATCGGTTAATAGAGGCCATTCATCCACTACCGAATGTTACCGTGCATGAGCTGATTCGTGAGTATCCGGATTTTCAAATTGATGTCGCTCGCGAGCAAGAATTATTGGAATCACATGATGTGATAGTGATGATGTTTCCATTTTACTGGTATAGCTCGCCGGCCATTTTAAGTGAATGGCAGGATGCGGTGTTAACTTACGGCTTTGCTTATGGCAGTAGTGGGGACAAATTGCGTGGTAAGCCATTGCAATTGGTGGTGTCGACTGGCGGCAATGAGCAGGCCTACAGCCCACAGGGCTATAATCGTTACCCGGCGCTGGATTTGTTATTGCCCTTCCACGCGATGGCCAATATGACGGGTATGGATTTCCTCCCACCCTATTTAGTGCAAGGGGCCAATGCGATGGAGGAGGAGACTTTGGAGCGCTATGTTCAAGGTGTGGTGGGAGTGATGAAGGGTTTTTAGTTGATATGATTGTGCGGGTACAAATTTAGTATAAATTTGATATTTAACTGTGCGGGTGATAGCTTGCTTAGAGTATGAAAGATCATTGAAGGAGCAACCTATATGGCAACGACTATGTCCCAAAAAGCGGCGCGAGAAGGGCTAGGCTCTCCCGAGCTTTTTGACGGCGGCGTTTTCGTCACAAAAAATGGTGTCGCTGAGCTGTTTGTCCAACCCGCAGCAGAAAGGGAGGCGGAGATTAGGGAACGTAATCTTGAGCGCCAATCAAATGCTTTGCTGAAGCTGGTTATGTTGGCTAAACAGGATATTAAAAACCAGCAAGGCATGTCGCCGGAAGAAACGTTAAGGAAGCTGCGCGCTGCGCGAAAGTAATAATATTGAGGTTAGGAATGCCCCAAATAATTATATCACCAGCAGCAGAATGGACTCTTCAGGATATCGAATCCTTTAAAAGCGCTACTATGGGGCCGGTTAAGGCTGGGGAGTTCGTTGATAATTTATTGATATCATCAATAACAGCGATCAGTGAAGATCCGGTCCGCTATCGTTTTAACTCAATGTTATCAGATAGCGGTGTGCAATTGCGTGAGCGGCTGGATCCCGGCAGTGAGTACCGCGTCATCTATGACTATGATGGTCAAACTGTGGAAATACTGGCTTTTGTCAGTATGAAACAAGATTTAGAACGGCTTCTCTACCGCTACCTCATGTTTCGATAGCATTCAGTACTCGGTTTTGCCGGGTACTGAACGGCCTTTGTTGTCCTATAAAGTGCTACCCCATAAAATGTTCCGCCAACTCAAGATCCCGCCGCGTAAACTCTCTCACAATTTTCCCACTTTCCATCATGGCTGCACGCTCGGACATATGTGCCACCACATCACTGTCATGGCTGACCAACAAATAGGTCATATCGTGTTCGCGTTTCAAATGATTGAGTAGATTGAGGATTTCCGCTTGCACTGACATATCTAATGCTGAGGTTGGTTCATCCAACAGCAGCAGTTTTGGTCGCAATAGCAGGGCGCGGGCAATGGCAATGCGCTGGCGCTGGCCACCGGAAAATTGATGCGGATAGCGCTGTGCCGCAGACGCCGGCAAGCCCACTTGTTCTAAAGCTTGGTCAATACGTTGTTGGATGTTTGGCTCACCGTGAATCTTTAGCGGCTCACCCAGTGTGCGCTGAATATTATGTTGTGGGTGCAGTGACGCATAAGGGTCTTGGAATACCATCTGCACATCTTTACGCAATTGGCCGATGAAACGTTGCCCTGGTTGTAATGGTTGGCCCAGCAAGGTTATCTCGCCTTGCCACTCCCGCTGTAAACCGGCCAAAGTACGTAATACGGTCGATTTACCGCAGCCAGATGCCCCAATCAGGCTGAATGTTTCACCAGCTTCAACCGCAAAACTGACCGACTCAACCGCTGTTTTTAGCTGATTCTTTTGGGCAAAGCTGACTTGTAGATTTTTGACTTCAATCAGTGCCACGGGAACCTCCAGAGAAATCAGCGCTGCGATCTAATACCGGCAGATCCGTGCCATAGGTACTGGCATTCGGGCGGCAAGCCCACAAGGTATGGGTATAAGGATGAGTCGAATGGGGCAGGTCAGCCGCCGCGCCTTGATCCACCAGTTTCCCCTGATACATCACCAACACGCGATGGCAATGCTCGGCGACTAACGGCAGATCGTGGCTAATCAACAACAAACTCATATTGCGCTGCTCAGTCTGTTCGACAATCAACTCCAGTATTTGATTACGCAATTTGGCGTCCAATGCGGAGGTTGGCTCATCGGCAATTAATACCCGTGGGTTATTCACTAAAGCGATAGCTAACATGGCCCGTTGGCCCATACCGCCAGAAAGTTGGCCAGGATAACTGTGCCAGGCATTTTCATTGAGTCCGACCGAGGCTAGCGCATTCAATACCCGCTCGCGGGTATCCGCGCGGGAAAGCGTATTATGTAGCAGCAGGGATTCTTCAATTTGTTTCCCCACGGTGCGTACCGGATTCAGCGCATAGCGTGGATCTTGCAGCACCATAGCAATTTCGCTGCCACGTAATGCGCCCCATTGTTTCGGTTTCAACTGCAATAGGTCGTGTTCGATAACCTGACCTGAATTGCCCTGTTGATCGGTGTTATCAGCATAATAACTGAGCTTTTTAGCACTGACTTTGCCCGGAGCACGAACTAATCCCATCAATGCTCTGGCGGTAATGGATTTGCCCGAACCGGACTCACCCACCAGTGCCACCCGTTCGCGGCCGAGATGGAATGAAATATTATCCACCACTCGCTGCTGCTGGAAATCGACACAGAGATTGTCGATGGCAAAAATTTTATCAGTCATGGTGAGGGTCCAAAATATCGCGCAGGCCATCGCCTAACAGATTAAATGCCATGCTGCTCAGTAAGATAGCGCAGCCCGGAATGGCGGCAATCCACCATTGGTCAAAGATAACCTGCATGCCATCCGCGACCATGGAACCCCATTCTGACATGGGCGGGCGTGCCCCTAACCCGAGGAAGCCAAGACCTGCCGCAGCCAGGATAATACCCGCTAAATCCAATGCCAGGCGCACCACCGCTGAAGGAAGGCACATAGGGAGAATATGACCCCACAGTAACCGCAACCCTTTGATTCCCATCATTTCAGCGGCTGCCAGATAATCACTTTTACGTAATAACTGAATCTCAGCTCTGGCCTGACGGGCATAGGCCGGCCAAGTGGTCAGGGCCAATGCCAGCGCGCCGTTAATTAATCCGGGGCCAAGCATGGCAACAAAAGCAAAAGCCAGAATCAGCCGTGGCATCGACATCACCACATCGGTAACGCGCATCAGAATACGTTCGAGCCAGCCGCCGTAATAACCGGAAAGCACCCCGACCA
>NZ_JBLWEX010000211.1:0-16740 GCF_048323875.1 Yersinia sp. LJYL362 | reverse complement strand
ACGGTTATGCCGATCAAATCACCAGCGTACTGAAATCTCACGGTATCGAAACTGAAGTCTTCTTCGAAGTAGAAGCAGACCCTACCCTGAGCATCGTACGTAAAGGTGCAGAGCAGATGAACTCCTTCAAACCAGACGTGATAATCGCGCTGGGTGGTGGTTCACCGATGGATGCGGCCAAAATCATGTGGGTGATGTACGAACATCCTGAAACTCATTTCGAAGAACTGGCATTACGCTTTATGGATATCCGTAAACGTATTTACAAGTTCCCGAAAATGGGCGTGAAAGCGAAAATGATCGCCGTCACGACTACATCAGGTACCGGTTCAGAAGTCACACCATTCGCCGTAGTGACCGACGATGCGACTGGCCAGAAATATCCATTGGCTGACTATGCATTGACGCCAGATATGGCAATCGTTGATGCCAACCTGGTTATGAATATGCCCAAGTCTCTGTGTGCTTTCGGTGGTCTGGACGCAGTAACCCATGCTCTGGAAGCGTATGTTTCTGTATTGGCTAACGAATACTCTGACGGTCAAGCGCTACAAGCGCTGAAGCTGCTGAAAGAATTCTTGCCAGCCAGCTATCATGAAGGGGCAAAAAATCCGGTTGCACGTGAACGTGTTCACAACGCCGCGACTATTGCCGGTATTGCTTTTGCTAACGCCTTCTTGGGTGTCTGTCACTCAATGGCCCATAAACTGGGTTCTGAGTTCCACATTCCACACGGCTTGGCAAACGCCATGTTGATTTCTAACGTTATCCGCTATAACGCGAATGACAACCCAACCAAACAGACGGCTTTCAGCCAGTATGACCGCCCACAAGCGCGTCGTCGTTATGCTGAAATTGCAGACCATCTGGGTCTGAGTGCACCGGGCGACCGTACCGCACAAAAAATCCAGAAACTGCTGGCTTGGTTAGATGAAATCAAAGCTGACTTGGGTATCCCGGCGTCAATTCGTGAAGCTGGCGTGCAGGAAGCAGACTTCTTGGCTAAAGTAGACAAACTGTCTGAAGATGCATTCGATGACCAGTGTACCGGTGCTAACCCGCGCTACCCACTGATCTCTGAGCTGAAACAGATTCTGATGGATACTTACTACGGCCGTGAATTCAGCGAAGAGTTGGATCGTGAAGAAGTGGCTGTAGCCGCTCCAGCACCAAAAGCTGAGAAGAAAGCTAAGAAGTAATCTCTATCTTAATGCGTAACCTCATCTATAGGTGAGGTTAACCGCCAAAAGATATCACCCCCGACAACTGTTGGGGGTTTCTTTTTATAGCATTTATGCAGTAAATCTGTATCCCACACCACTCACCTTTGCTCATGACCTCTCAATGCGCCATAGCGGCTATTGATATCTCCCCTAACCTTATATCGCCCTCTCATAAAATAAATACGCTCTGCCCCGCCCATGGCGATTTGTACTGGAATATAAACAGGATAATAAGGAGTGAGCGCGATAACATCTGCACAGAGGTTGTGAATAACACACGATGGTGGGCTACGAATTAAGTGCTCAGTCATCAATATAACGTTGGGAGATGCGTACAGCGCAGATAAGTGTTACGAATGGAGCTGTATGGTTCTATTTAGCATGACTACCTCAAGAAGCAAACTACCCCACGACATGAATAAAACAGCCCGTGAGGTGTTCTGTTGCTCGTCAGGGGTATTTAAGGATATTGATCAAGACAAGCGGCTTTAATCGCTTCTTTATAATGGCGGCGACAAACCGAAACGTAGCTTTCATTCCCGCCAATAACCACTTGTTCACCATCGTGCACTGCTCGCCCCTGTGCATCTAAACGTAACACCATGTTGGCTTTGCGCCCGCAATGACAAATGGTCTTTAGCTCAACTAATTTGTCAGCCCATGACAACAAATATTGACTGCCAGGGAAGAGCTCACCGAGGAAATCGGTGCGCAGACCGTAACACAGCACAGGGATATGCAATTCATCTACCACCTGGCACAATTCCTGAACCTGATCTTTGGTCAGAAACTGGCACTCATCAAGTAAAATACAATGAACCGGTTTTTCCTGATGCTTTGTGGTAATAATAGATAATAATGACGTGCCGCTATTGTACAGCAGAGCTTGTGAAGACAGGCCAATACGCGAACTGACCGTACCAACCCCAAAGCGATTATCAATCTCGGCGGTAAACACCAACGTGCGCATGCCACGCTCTTGGTAGTTATAAGAAGATTGTAATAGCGCGGTGGATTTGCCGGCATTCATTGCTGAGTAATAAAAATAAAGTTGAGCCATGGGCCCGTAACTCCAATAGTCTAATAAATGGTCACATTGACAATGTGCATGCAGTTTACCATAAATTCCGGGCTTTCGCGGGGAGAGACTCCTTCTTGTATATTACTGTTTTCTATATTAAGTCATGATATTGCTAATGATACTGACAGAACTTTGATGTTAAAAACGTCTCTATTATTAAGCACATTACATGACTCATTTCACAATATTGATACCGTAAAAGGATGACTGCTTGAACATTAACCAGGTTAGAACAATATGAAAGCAATCGTGTTAGATATGTCGGCAGCACGATTGGTCCATTAATGATATGGGTAATGTGTTCTCATCATTAATTCGTAAAATAGTGATAACAAATATTGCCCAATCTGACAAAGCATGGAAAGCCTCTTTTTTTTACGCAATATGTCTTGGCGGCTATATCAATATCGCTAGGCGCTTGTATGATCAGTTATTGTGCATCCCAACAGGGGAAGTAACGTATTTTTGCTTTATTGATATAAAGCAAACTTATAACTTAGTGAGAGAATCATGTTCGCGAGTAGGATCATTAGTGAGTAAAACGAAGATTTACGTTAAAAACAGCTCAGATAATAACAAGAGCCTGGCCTTTATTAGTAGTAAGCAGCAACTTTTCGCTAATAAAATACGTAAATTCGAGTATGCTAATCAAATTGGCTATTGCAGAAATTAAAATAGCACTCTATTATTATCCAGACGCCACCCCACCAATTATAATTTGAGACCAGGACAATGAGCGAAGCGTTAAAGATTCTTAACAACATCCGTACTCTGCGTGCACAAGCGCGTGAATGCACTCTTGAAACTTTAGAAGAAATGCTTGAGAAACTCGAAGTGGTCGTTACCGAGCGCCGCGAAGAAGACTCTCAGGCACAAGCAGAGATCGAAGAACGCACACGTAAATTACAGCAATACCGTGAAATGCTTATTGCCGATGGTATTGACCCAAATGAACTGTTGAATACTATGGCAGCTGCTAAAGCCGCTACTGGTAAATCAAAACGTGCTGCACGCCCTGCTAAATATCAGTACACAGACGAAAATGGCGATGTTAAAACTTGGACTGGCCAAGGCCGTACTCCAGCTGTGATCAAGAAAGCCATTGAAGAACAAGGCAAATCACTGGATGATTTCCTGCTGTAATCGTGATAGTTAATTAACTATTGTGATAAAAATACCCTCCTATTATATGGGGGGTATTTTTTTGCTCTCTTTTTAACAGTTAAATTCGACGATATCCTGATGAATTACCCTTCCCGCAATTGATAAGCAACAGTCAATCTGAACATATCCTTTTCAATAAATAACGCACTGTTACCACTATCACCGAGAGTCGATAAGAATGCTCTGCTAATTTATAACAATACTATAATTGATATAACAGCCAAATCGACACCATCGTTTTGTGATATAAGAGAAAATCAATGGCGAAGCACGGTGATTGAATCCCACAAGGGTTAGTGTTGGCTACAAAAGAAAAACTAATTTAATTTGTACCCAACACATAAAACCCTCTTTATCACTTAACGCGCCCGATTAATCGAAGCACCACGACCAATCCCGTAATAAGTAAAACCTCGGCTATTTAGACGCTCAGGATCGTACAAATTACGCCCATCAAAAATAACAGGCTGCTTGAGGCGAGACTTGATCATATCAAAATCAGGAGCTCTAAAATTCTGCCATTCAGTACAAATAATCAAAGCATCAGCACCTTGTAATGCTGACTCCTTGGTACCCATTAATCTTAAGTCATCCCTGGCACCATAAATTCGCTGTGCTTCATCCATCGCTTCTGGATCATAAGCTTGAATAGTTACCCCTGCTTTCCACAGCGCCTCCATTAAAATACGGCTTGGTGCCTCTCGCATATCATCCGTATTGGGTTTAAATGCTAATCCCCATAGAGCTAATGTTTTACCCGCCAGTTGTGAATCAAAGTGGTGCTGAATAAATTCAACTAACTTAAATTTCTGCTCATTATTGATTTGCTCAACTGCCCGTAACAGGTGAGGCTGATAGTCACAACTTTCAGCGGTTCGAATGAGTGCCTGAATATCTTTGGGGAAACAAGACCCCCCATAACCACAGCCAGAATAAATAAAATGGTAGCCAATGCGCGAATCAGAACCAATGCCCTGCCGAACTTTTTCTATATCTGCGCCAAGACGTTCAGCAATATTAGCAATCTCATTCATAAAGCTGATTTTAGTTGCCAACATGCCATTTGCTGCATATTTGGTCAGTTCAGCACTACGAATATCCATAATTAATAACCGGTCATGATTTCGATTAAATGGCTCGTATAGCTCACTAATTAAATCGATAACGCCGTTATCATCAGTATCAATACCGATAACAATGCGTTCAGGCCGTTTACAGTCTGCAACAGCAGCCCCTTCTTTTAGAAACTCCGGGTTTGAAACGACATTGAACGCTATTTGCTTCCCACGTTGCTGTAGGACAGTTTGTACCCTTTGTTGCACTTTTTCCGCAGTTCCTACCGGCACGGTCGATTTATCGATAATGACCTTCGGAGTATCCATATATTTAGCAATGGTACTAGCAACTTCAAGGACATATTGCAGGTCTGCGGCACCGTCCTCATCAGGGGGAGTGCCAACGGCAATAAATTGAATAGTACCATGTGCCACTCCAGCGGCGGCATCTGTAGAAAATCGAAGTCTACCCTCATCATAATTTTCTTTTACCAATGGCGCTAATCCAGGTTCAAAAATAGCGATACGGCCTTTCTGTAGGTCAGCAACTTTTTTCTCATCAATATCTATGCACAGAACATCATGGCCAACTTCAGCCAATACCGCTGCCTGGACTAGCCCTACATAACCAATGCCAAAAACCGTAACCTTCATCGATCAGTCCTCGAGTTTATTTTCAATAAAGAGTGTGCTGCTGACCATTATCAAGAACTAACCTTAATTTAGCCTGAGGCGACAGACCTTATTGTCTGCGAATCATAAAGCAGGTTGAAAAATGTCAGAGACAAGTAAAAATAAAGTATATCAACCGATAATTCGGACATCTCGGCTACATACATCGATTGAAACAAATTAGGCTTATTTCACAGATTCGTTATAGAACCATTTATATTAGGATAGACGTTGCGGATAACAAATGCGGCAATAGATTAATTAAGTGAATACTTTATTCTGTCATCAACTCTCAGTAAAACCTATTCATCAGCTGAAAGCATCAAGCGTAAACGGCTGCCTCCCCCCCAAACCTGGCACTGCCATGCATCACAACGTTGGCTAATTTGATTTAAATGGGTTGTTTTTAGCGTCCCTAAAGGCACACCATTACTGAGTTGAATCTGATTGTTACCGGCGCTGACATTGGCATGCAAACCAGCAGAAACCAGTATCAGATTCTGATACTCCACATGGTAATAACCCACAAGCAAAGGAAACTGCCCATCCAAATGAGTACGTCTCAAGAGTTGGTTCAACTGTTCGAGCAAAGATGACATCTGCGGCAAGCGATGCTGTTGATGTGCTAAATGCTCCTGTAGAATCCCATTGAATAACACTCTTAACAGTAACGCCGCCAAAATACCGTTATCTCCCGCCCGCGTGACATCCAGGCAGTAAAAGGCTAAGTCTTTATCCGATAACGCAGCAATATCCAGTACCAGCCCGGGTTTCTCAACCATGGTCAATTGACGGTAATTTATGCGACAGCGCGCAAGAGTTTGCTGAGCAGGCGGTTGTAACTGTTTCAATAACTGCGCCGCGTCATAAGGGTTCTTACGCAACGCCTCCCAATCTTGAATAAGTTCATTTTCTTCAATGGCATGTGAAGTAAACAATGCAGGGTAAAGGCAAGCAAGCACGGCTTCACGTAAGCGATTTAAATCCACAATCGGCTTCAACAGAACATCCTTTACCCCCAGACGCAAGACTTGAGCAATATCCGTCATTTTATCGGTGGCAGATATGACTAAAACAGGGACCTTCAATCCTTGAATCAGTAAGCGCTCGACAAACTCGATCCCCCCCATGACTGGCATAGCCAAATCACAAAGTATTAAGTCAGGAGTCTGAATTTTTAGCTGTTCTAAGGCCACCAGTCCATTTTCCGCCTGGTGAATTGTCGCGCCGAGTGACTCTAAGAATCCCGCAATAACTGAGCGAAAAACAGTCTCATCCTCAACAACTAAAATATTTTTACCTGCTAGTGGTTTTTCCATGCACTGCTTCTCTTACTAACCTTAATGATAATAGTGGCTCAAAATGATTGTTTGTGCTTGTCAGAAATTGTTATGCGCTATCTTATAAACACTGGCTTGTACTATCTGTGCCTTATCAGGGAGTATAATTGCTCCTCACACTTCTCCACGGCTAATTGCCCTGCTGCAATGGTTTCATCTGCACGATGAAAATCCAACATTGATATTTGTGGACAATAAGGTTGAATGTGAACATCAGGAGGATCACCGGCCATACGATTTCGTTTCAACCGGTTTTCTAATACTTGAATCGACGTAGACATTATTTCCATGGCACTGGGCGCATTCTTCGTCGGGTTAGAAGATAAGTTCGTTATTCGTGTCTTTAAACGCCCGCGCCAGTTGTCCGGCATATCCGTAGACTTGTCCTCAACAGGCGCTTGAGCGGAAAAGATATCTTGCTGAACGAGATGTGCATCATGTTGTAAATCAACCGCAATAACTCTATCTGCGCCCATCGCTCTGGCCAAAGAGATTGGAACCGGATTAACCACTGCACCGTCAACCAACCAATACTCCCCGAACCTCACGGGAGAGAATAAACCCGGCATGCTGCACGATGCCCTGATAGCTTGCTTAATATCCCCCTCAGTCAGCCATAACTCCCGTCCGGTGGTTAAATTTGTCACCACAGCGCCGAAAGGTAATACGCAATCGGCCATGTTTTGTACTTCGATTATTTCGTTGACGGCATTAAAAACCTTTTCACCGCGTAATAATCCACTGCGCCGCCACGAAAAATCCATCAAGCGGATAACATCCCAGTATTTAAATGAGCGTACCCAGCGTTCCATGGCATCCAGGCGATCACTCGCGTACGCGGCACCGACCAATGAGCCGACTGAACATCCAGCGACAACATCAATCTCGACACCCATCTTTTTCAGCGCGTTAATGACACCAATATGTGCCCATCCTTTTGCCGCCCCTGCTCCCAATGCCAGTCCAATTTTATTTTTTCTCATTATGTCTTATCCCTATCTAACCGGTTTGGCACTGTTTCTCATCTGCACGAATCAAATAAACGTAACGTCACATACTGATAGTCAATGTAGTTGACGTCAGCCTGACTGTAGCTAAGGAGTAAAGCGTATATTTATTGTTTTCTTTACCGCCTTACTGATGAAACTATAGTGAATATTCATCTTTCTGGTATTTTGATACAAATACTTTACATTTCCTGACTAAGATATAGTTTTCAGCCCCAAGGGGGTACTATGAATATTGAAATATGCCAAGCGGGCCTATTTATTCCTGAGCTGCTTACATTAATGGCTCAATTAGATGCGTACCAATCTGCACTATACCCCTGCGAAAGCAATCATGCGGAATCTATCGACAGTTTGGCTCAGGTAGAAACATTCGTTTATGTTGCTCAATGTAAGGGAAAGAGGGTTGGATGCGCTATTCTGGCACTGCCCAACACGCCTTATCCTGAAGTTAAGCGCGTGTTTGTCAGCCCAGAGTATCGCGGCAACGGAGTTGCTCAACGGCTAATGGCGGCGTTACTACACCAAGCTAACGCATTAAATATAAAGAAAATTTATCTTGATAACGGGAGTGTACCAACCTGAAGCGATTAAGTTATATCAACGGTTAGGTTTTGAATTAACCTCTCAATTTGGCCACCATGAATATGACCCATTAAGTGTGTATATGATGAAATCGCTAGATCCTGGCCACTGAGTCAGTCATGAACAACATACATTATATTTATGCATCCAATTTATAAAATATTTTATTTTAGTTTTATTACTTTTAAAACAGATGACATGCAAAATAGCCGCCCTAATGGCAGCTATTTAGAATAAACACTCGGGATGACACAAATCAAAATACGAGACACGGTCTAATAACAACAATTTTAGAAACAGATAATTACATGTTATGCTGTTATTTTACATTCTGTCTTTGATGAATTCAGAACCATTATCTATAAACTAAATTCCGATCGGAATATTGTGAAGACTTACGGATTAATACTGAAATAATTAACCGTTAATAGTGCCAAATGAGACGCTCATTTTTTCGAACATTGCGATGATTTTGTTAATCAGTTTCATGGTTTGCTCCTGTAAATATCTTTATTTTTATGTGACACACATCACAGTTACAAAGTTAATCCAAAATGAAACGACGGTCAAGTATTTTTGTGATGTTCATCACGAATCTTTTGGGTGCCACTTTTTACTGACGCGGCTATCCGCTTTGAACCTCAACACATGATTAGGTAAGATAGCCCTCATATTCGCCACAATTCGATTTTCCCAGTGCTGATTTACTGCTTACAGACAATGAGTGGCTATCACAGCATATTAATTATTTGGAGAAATTTTGTCAGAACAGTGTCCTTGCGGCAGTGCACTTGAATACCAACAGTGTTGTGAGCCTTATATTCTGGGTAGCAAAGTTGCGGCTAAACCGGTCATATTGATGCGCTCCCGCTATAGTGCATACGTGAAAAAAAATGCGGATTATCTTATCGCAACCTGGCATCCCGACTGTCACGCCCAAGAATGGCGCGATGGAATTATCCAAAGTTTCGGCAATACCACATGGCAGGGATTAACCGTTATTACCGAATTGGCTGGGGATCATGATGATGAAGCCTTTGTTGAATTCATTGCGCGTTTTAAAGATACAAATAGTACTCAGGTTAGCGCGATGCATGAACGTTCCCGCTTCCTTCGCATAAAAGAACACTGGTACTATATTGACGGAATCCGACCATCTGTGGGTAGAAATGATGCCTGCCCATGTGGCTCTGGAAAAAAATATAAGAAATGCTGCGGCCGCTAACAGTAAAATCGTTCTCTTACTGACCGTACCATCGAACCTTTACATAACATCAAGTCAAGCTAAGACAGGATTTACCACCTTATGCCACACCAGAATATACAAAAGAAAGTGCTACGCACTATTTGCCCGGATGCCAAAGGCTTAATCGCAAAAATCACCAACATCTGCTACAAGCACCAACTGAATATCGTGCAAAATAATGAATTCGTCGATCATTTGACCGGTCGTTTTTTCATGCGCACAGAGCTTGAGGGTATTTTTAACGATACTACCCTCTTGGCTGATCTGGATGATGCATTACCTGAAGGGACTCACCGCGAATTACATACAGCCGGGCGTCGTCGCATTGTTATTATGGTCACGAAAGAAGCGCATTGCCTTGGCGACTTATTAATGAAAAGCGCCTACGGCGGTCTGGATGTTGAGATTGCCGCAGTGATTGGCAACCACGATACGCTGCAAAATTTAGTTGAGCGCTTTGATATACCTTTCCATCTTATTAGCCATGAAGGTTTGACCCGTGAGCAACATGATCTGTGCCTGATTAAACAAATTGAACAATATCAACCCGATTATGTTGTGTTGGCAAAATTTATGCGCGTATTAACACCTGATTTTGTGCAGCACTTCCCATACCAGATTATTAATATCCACCACTCATTCTTACCGGCTTTTATCGGCGCACGCCCTTATCATCAAGCTTATGAGCGTGGGGTGAAAATCATTGGTGCTACTGCGCATTATGTCAATGACAGCCTGGATGAAGGCCCCATTATTATGCAGGATGTGATTCATATTGATCATTCATTTACAGCCGAAGATATGATGCGTGCCGGACGAGACGTAGAAAAAAATGTGCTGAGCCGTGCGCTGTATCTTGTATTAGCACAGCGCGTTTTTGTTTACGGTAACCGTACTGTTATTCTGTAAGCACTCAATAAATCGATATTTTTTGCCGATATAACCATCGCCACGGACAAAAAATCACCGAACAAAATATTTTTTTCATTTCAAGTCTTTACAGGGGCGTTTCATTTGATATGATGCGCCCCGCTTACCAAGACTGTATTGTAGAGCAATGTTGTTAAGTCATGTTGTAGAATAAATAGGCCAGTGGTGGGGTTCCCGAGCGGCCAAAGGGAGCAGACTGTAAATCTGCCGTCATCGACTTCGAAGGTTCGAATCCTTCCCCCACCACCATTAATATCGAATTAAGTTACACCTACATATTATTGTTTTAAAACCACGAAATCAGTGGTGGGGTTCCCGAGCGGCCAAAGGGAGCAGACTGTAAATCTGCCGTCATCGACTTCGAAGGTTCGAATCCTTCCCCCACCACCATCTATTAGTTGTCTGCCATCCCCTCAGTAAATAACTAAATCAAAAAATAGCACCCATCAGGGGAAGGTAAGAACCTTCGACTAAGATTCGCGCCGAGCATAGCGAGACAACGACGCGCAGCGGCGGCCCGAAGGGTGAGGAACGAAGTGACGAGTAATCCTTCCCCCACCTCTTGGCAAAGTGCCTCCTCTAGCACATATTCATGTGTAAGCATAAAACCTCAGAAATACCTAAATAAAATCACTACAAATCAACAGGTGACAATTAACTTTATTGATAACAGATTAAGTATGGGGCATGTTCACACCAGGGTGTGAATATAATCAATTAACCCATTGAGTACACTTGAATGTGACCTTGACTTGTAGAAATACAATTTATTCTCATCTTGAAAATTTGTTAAATCTATAAAGTCTAATTTTGAGTCACCATTAAAATCATCCATAATGGAGTCTGTAATGCAGATGTACCGACCTGAATAGATAAAATTCAAACAGCAAGTCAAATTATCCACCTGCCTCACACTGACTTTACTGTATTGTTTTTTAACACATTCCTCCAAGTATTGGACAAACTTACTTCTATATAATGCCGGATTACACAACCAAATATTACTATGAAGAATATTTATAATATCAGAACTCTCGTTCAGTATGTCTTTTCTACCATAAATACCAAACCCACTATCTGGAATTTCGTTCAGCAATATAAACCTGTCACTGCTGACTTTTTCAGATGAAAGGATAAGTGAATTCCCATCATAGTCTCCAATCTCATCAATATTTTCATAATGAAACTTTATTATATTAGCTTGGATATTGTTTTTCTCTGCCACTCTATACAATTTCGTCAATTTTTCACTTTTCCCCCAGTCGTAATAAATATTGATGATATTGGAAACGTGCCCGGTGAGATGTTTTTTGGTGATTTCCTTTTCTTGTTGATATAAATCTTTTAGATCATTATATAAAACCTCTCCATCCCGCGTTAAACTCATGCCGAACTTTTCTCGTTTAAATAATTTTTTTCCTATTATGCTCTCGAAGTCCTTTATCGACTTCGCAACAGGCGGTGTAGTCCTGTTCATCACTCTTGCTGCTTTACTTAACGAGCCATTTTCTACTACGGCCATAAAGGCCTCCAACTTACGAGATAGAAACATAATTCACCAACCCTTTGCTTTGCGTCAAAAATGATCAGAAAAAAGACAAGCATGCCTACGTATATAATGCCAACTGTAGATATTATTTATATAATCAAATAACACCAGTGGGTTTGGATTAATTTAGAAATATAATATAATAAGTAATTATCGCGCAGACACTAACGACGTTAAGTTGCATGTTTTGCAATCAAATTTTTGGCAATTTAGTGTATTACCGCCTCAGCATTGCAAATATTTTTATCAGAGTTTTCAATGTAGATCTATGATATGAAATGACTATTTTTTAATCTTCGCGTGACAAAATCAGTTAACATCTCCTAATGGAAAAATAATAAAAACACCTGTAATATCTACCCAAAAAAATTGAAGAAAAACCTCTGGTTATAAAGAGAAAGCTTTAAATCATTTACATCACAAGAGTAATAAATATGAACCAATAGATATTTACAATGAATATATCATGAAACAATAAAACTTATTTTTATCAAGATACGAATAACTGCCCGCAAGAGAAAACTTAACTTAAACTAAAGCCAATTACAGATAATATACGCCAATCACCGTGCAGTTAATAAGATAGGATTAACGATAAACGTGCCCGTAATATAAAATACTCATGTCGTCATTTGGACTTTTGCGGATATAAATAATTTTTATTCTCTATTCCCAATATGTCTATTACTTATTCTTTTGTTGTGCATTACATTTTCATTCGGCATCTGCTAATATTCGACATCATTTCTAGCGAATATACGGTGCTGACCATGAAGTTTGTCTCTTTTAATATCAATGGCCTACGTGCTCGACCTCATCAACTGGCTGCAATAATCGAACAACATCAACCAGATGTTATCGGGCTGCAAGAAACAAAAGTACATGATGATATGTTCCCGCTTGAAGAGGTCAGCCAGCATGGTTATCACGTCTTTTATCATGGGCAAAAAGGGCATTATGGCGTTGCACTATTAACCAAGAATGAACCTTTAGCTGTCCGTCGGGGCTTCCCTACAGATGAAGAGAATGCGCAACGCCGTATTATCATGGCCGATATTGCAACACCACAAGGCCCTTTAACCGTGATTAATGGTTATTTTCCTCAGGGAGAGAGCCGTGACCATCCCATTAAGTTTCCTGCTAAAGAACGTTTTTATGCTGACTTACAGCAATATTTAGATCAGCAACTTTCGGCTGATGCACAAGTGCTGATTATGGGCGATTTAAATATCAGCCCAACAGATCTCGATATCGGTATTGGCGAAGATAGCCGCAAGCGCTGGTTGCGCACCGGTAAATGCTCATTCTTGCCTGAAGAACGTGAATGGTTAGCACGCCTGCAAAATTGGGGGTTGGTGGATACATTCCGTGCAGCAAATCCGGAATGTAATGACCAATTCTCATGGTTTGACTACCGTTCACGTGGTTTTGATGAGAATAGAGGTTTGCGCATAGATTTATTGCTGGCAAGTCAACCTCTGGCCGCTCGCTGTATTGCTACTGGTATCGATTACGAGATTAGAAGTATGGAAAAACCCTCAGATCACGCCCCTGTGTGGTCTGAATTCGCACTCTAATTACACTTTAGATTGAGGTATGCCCTATTGATATAGGGCATACCTCTAGCGCTACATATAAAGCGCTGTTATCGAGCAAATAGAAAATGATTGATGTCGTTGCGGCAATTATAGAAAGAAACGGTAAGATTTTATTGGCACAACGAGATGCACATCGCGATCAGGCTGGTTTGTGGGAATTCCCTGGGGGTAAAGTCGAAGCAGGGGAAAGCCAACCGCAGGCTTTGATGCGCGAACTGGCCGAAGAGTTAAATATTGATGCAATGATAGGCCGATATATTGCCACCCATCAATGGGACTCGCCGCAGCGCACCATCCGATTGCACGCCTAGCATATTGAAAGCTTCAGTGGTGAGCCCGTTTTACAATGTCACTCGGCTCTAGCGTGGTTAGCGCCAGAGGAGGCTTATTACTACCCTCTGGCGCCCGCTGACATCCCGTTATTAGAGGCTTTTATCGAGCAAAAACGCTAATCAGTTATCGGGTTAATCTTTTCCAGATCAGTGGATTAGTCCCAACCACGTTGGGGTCACGCACACATTGCAAAACTTCCCCTTCGACCCGCAATACTGCACCTTCCGAGTAATTTTGGTTTTGGTAAATGCAACAGCGAGTGCAGGGATTATTGTTGGTATTGCGATTTGATGAGTTATTCCAAACTTCGGGAGGCAATGGAACAACCACATCAACATTATTCCGATTAGCCAAAACCTGGCCAGAAATAAGTGTAGCAAAACCAATACACCCCAGCATGACCCATGTTCTCATGATTTATTCTCCTTGGTTTTGGATGATGTTTTCTGACGTTTCTTTATCGCTCCAGACGGCGCGGCGGGTAACCCACGAAAAACCTGTGGCGACCGATTTTGTTTTGCCTGACTGATTAACGCCTGCAATGTGGCCACCAGCGGCTGCATAAAATCCTGATACCGGCAGTTTTTCTCACTGATTTGTGTCAGCGTGGACTCCCAGTGTGCCGTCATATCTGGCCGCGCAGCAATATCAGGCAATGCATGAATCAATGCTCTTCCTGCCGGACTGGCATGAATATACCGACCTTTTTTAAACAAAAAGGTCCGTTTGAACAATAGCTCAATAATGCCAGCTCGTGTTGCTTCAGTCCCTAAGCCATCCGTTGCACGTAACACTTTCTTCAGCTCTTTATCTTGCACAAAACGCGCAATACCCGTCATGGCTGATAATAAACTCGCATCGGTAAATGGCCGGGGGGGTTGGGTCTGACGCTCCACAACTTCACCGCGCTCACACAACAATTCAGCCCCCTTTTCAACCACCGGCAAGGGTGCGCCTTCATTCTCTTCATCTCGTTCTTTACTGCCGAGCAAGGTGCGCCACCCCGCTTCGGCCAGAAAGCGGGCTTTAGCAATAAACTTGCCGCCTGCAATATCCAGTTCAATCACACATTTACGAAACTGCGCGTCAGCGCAAAATTGCATCAGATATTGTTGCGCGACTAATCGATAAACCTTGCTCTCATCGGTCGTCAAGTTCACTTTACTGGCACGTGCTGTCGGGATAATGGCGTGGTGCGCATCGACTTTTTTATCATCCCAACAGCGGTTGCGCCTATCACTGTCCATCACCTCCAGCGGTAAAAGATCAGCCTGATGAATACTAATGGCATTGAGTACCGAATGACGCCCTGCGAAATGCTCTTCGGGTAGATATCGGCAATCCGAACGCGGATACGTAATCAATTTGTGCGTTTCATACAATCGTTGGCAAATATCCAGCACTTGCTGGGCACTGAGTCCAAATCGTTTGGCGGCCTCAATCTGCAAGGTAGAAAGCGAGAACGGCAACGGGGCAGTTTCTGATTCCCGTTTATCATTATAGGAGGTGACAAGTGCGGGCTGCCCCGCAATACGATTAACAACGTGTTCTGCCAGTGGCCGGTGTAACAAGCGCCCTTCTTCATCCTGATAGGACTCACAAGAATCACTCGGCTGCCATAGTGCAACAAAGCGCTCATCAGCAGGTGTGACGATATGGGCTTTAACTTCAAAAAAATCTTTGGCCACAAAATCTTCTATTTCTTCATCACGGCGCACCACTAACCCTAGCACTGGCGTTTGTACGCGGCCGACCGACAAGACGCCGTCATAGCCGGCATTACGCCCAAGAATGGTATATGCGCGAGTCATATTGATGCCATAGAGCCAGTCGGCTCTGGCTCGCGCCAAGGCTGAGACGCAGAGCGGGATAAACTCTCGGTTATAACGCAAGCGCTCCACCGCGCGCTCAACCGCTTGCGGGTTTAAGTCATTAATCAAACAACGCCGCACATTTTGCCGTTTATCCGCCGCCAAATCGAGGTAATCCAAAACCTCATCAACCAAAAGTTGCCCTTCACGGTCAGGGTCTCCTGCATGAATGACTTCATCAGCCTGTTGTAACAACTGTTTGATAACATTCAATTGCTTACTCACTGAAGGGCGAGGCTGTAACTGCCATTTCTCGGGGATTATCGGTAAGTCGGCCAACGACCAACGCGCGTAGCGGCTGTCGTAAGCATCGGGTTGAGCTTGTTCCAACAAGTGGCCCACACACCAGGTCACCATTTGATCACTACCACAGGCAATGAATCCATCACCCCGACGATGCGGCTTTGGCAAGATATCGGCTATCGCCCGTGCCAGACTGGGTTTTTCGGCAATAAAAAGTCGCATCATTCACCGCGCGAATGCATAAGAAAAAAGTACATCAAAGAAAAGGTCATTCTGTAATCTCAATCAGCGCCCGGTTGTTATCCGCCACATTTAGTTCGCCAATAGCACTGAGGGTCATACCATGTTGAGCTGCTATTTCCTGCACTTGCGCCTCAGCATCCGGCAAAACCGCTAATAGCAAGCCACCTGATGTTTGTGGGTCACACAGTAAACTCTGCTGCAAATCGGACATTTTGCCAATCAGATGACCATAGCTGTCAAAGTTACGGCCCGTTCCGCCCGGAACACAACCTGCGGCAATATACTCTTCTACCCCGGGCAAACGCGGGATAGACGAAAAATGTAATGTCGCTTGCACACCCGACCCCTGACAAATCTCACTGAGATGCCCTAACAGACCGAACCCGGTCACATCGGTCATAGCAGTGACCCCCGCTATATGGGCAAAGTCAGCGCCAGACTTATTCAGTTGACACATAGTTTCCGTAGCCACGCCTTGGTGCTCTGGCCGTAATTGACTCTTCTTCTCAGCGGTAGTGAGGATACCAATTCCCAGCGGCTTGGTGAGAAACAGTTTGCAGCCCGCTTTAGCTGCACTGTTTTTCTTAACCTGCTCAGTGC
>NZ_JBLWEX010000210.1:0-16692 GCF_048323875.1 Yersinia sp. LJYL362 | reverse complement strand
GTTTGAGTTGGCTGATGAATCACTGGATGAGCCGCCGCAACAATTGAAGCTCGCATTAACCGAGGCAGGCGTTGCGGGAGATAATTTTGCACCGCTTAAAATTGGTGCGCGGATATTACTTGAATAGAGAGGTGTTTCAGCGGGTTAATGGTCACCCGCTGAAACACACAAAACACATGTTATTGAAATGGCGCGCTAGATCCTGAATTGGTTCACAGCACCGGTCAAATCAGCCGCCTGAGCTTGTAATGCCGCAGAGGCTGCGGTCGATTCCTGCACTAATGCGGCATTTTGTTGCACCATAGTATCTAATTGCGCTACTGCGCTGTTGATCTCATGAATGCCCCGCATTTGTTCATCCGCGGCGTTAGTGATTTCTGACATTATTGTCGTGACATCAGATACGCTGCTGACAATCTCGCTCATGGTATTACTCGCCTGGCGCACTTGACCTGAACCTGAGGCGACACTGGTTACAGTCGAGTCAATCAGCGTTTTTATCTCTTTCGCTGCTTGTGCACTACGTTGCGCCAATGTGCGAACTTCCCCTGCTACCACAGCAAATCCGCGCCCTTGCTCACCAGCACGTGCCGCTTCTACCGCTGCGTTCAGGGCCAGAATGTTGGTCTGGAAAGCAATACCATCGATAACACTGGTGATATCGCCGATTTTACCGGAAGCAGCCTCAATAGATTCCATGGTCGTAATCACTTTAGCAATAACTTCCCCCCCCCGAGAAGCATCATTAGCCGCAGAAAGCACCGCTGTATTGGCTTGCCTTGCCGCACTGGCTGAGTGTGCCACGGTGGCCGAAATTTGCTCTAACGCTGCCGAGGTTTGTTGCAAACTGGCGGCGGCTGACTCTGTTCGGCCAGATAAATCCTGATTACCCGCGGCAATTTCATTGGCCGCAATGCTGACAGACTCGCTGGTATTGCGGATTTGTGCCATGACGCCGCTGAGCTTGTCGGCAAAATTATTGAATGAAAGGGCTATTTTGGCCACTTCATCACGACCCTCGACCGGCAGGCGCTGAGTTAAGTCTTCCGTGCCCGAGCTAATAGCATCCATCGCCTTATGTACATGGGTCAGTGGTGTCAGGGCGCGTTGAGTAATCAGGCTAATAATGACTACGGCAATTAAGATAATAACGATCAGAGTTACTAAAGATGTCGTTAACAATGAACGCATACCCGCAGTGGCATGGGCTTTGTCCACCGCGACCACGGTAAACCACTGGGTACCGGGCACTGCTTGCGCGAACAACAACTTAGTACTGCCACCCATCTCCGCTGCGGTAGGGGAGGTTGCAGTCAGCAGTGCTTTAAGATCCAATGTCGGTGCAATTTCACTCAATGGCTTCAAGGTTAACTGTGAATCCGGGTGTGCGATAATGGTGCCATCCGCATCAATTAACATACCAAAGCTATCATCTGTTGGATGGATGGATTTCACGTTCGCAATCACGCTATCCATGGTGACATCAGCTGCTAACACGCCTTTCACACTGCCATCTTGAATAATAGGCAATGCAAAAGTCACAACTAATTGATTAGTCCCTGCATCAATATAAGGGGGAGTCACCACCGGGCTACCCGCTTTCACTGCTTGTAAATACCAAGGGCGCCCGGTGGGATCGTAGCCAGCAGGAATACCATCAGGATTAGAAAAAACGGCCGTCTTATTTGCGTAACCAATATAAACATTAATGAAGTTGCCTGCGGCAGCAACCTGGCGTAAGGCTGCAATAGGATCCGCTGCCAGTGCGCTCTCTTTAAGAGACACGATCATTTGTGTCTTCATCGCTACCCAATCGGCAATTCCAACCCCATGACTGGCGGTGACCGCCTTCAAGGTGTTATCGATTGCGCTACTGTTATATTTGTTGGCAACGGAGTAATTAAAGTAAGTGTTAATGGCAAGGGAGCCCGCCACGATGATGATGCAGGCAGCCAAGATACGTGAACGAATGGAATCAAGCATAGAGCGTCCTAAATAAAGGGGAAGGCATAATTCAAGTAACGGCTTGGCAGAGATAAACTTGAGCTGAGTCACAGTAACAAACTGTAATTAGTGCGCTATTGTTAATACTTCTTTATGTAACAGTAACGGGGAGGGTTTATTTTGTTGAACTCGATATTCAATAAAAACAGAAGCTTGGATATCACTTCATGCTTAATTAAGAAGTAAGAATTAAAATAAAGTTGAAAAAAATAGTGACATTTAAATTGCAAAATCAGCATCAATACCGGAGAGATTGAGAGATCGAGTGATGTATTGGCGCTATGGACTATGGACTAGGGGCTAGGGGCTAGGGGGGAGGGCTTGGTTCTGTCAGGCAAAATAATATAAGCCAGGCTAGATAACCTGGCTTAATCGTGATTAAAACTCATGAACTAGCCATTCATCGGCTTCATCAAACATTTCTTCTACTAAGCGGTTGAGCACCGATTTTTCTTGTTTAGTTGCATCAGTATTAATGCCATTGGCTTGCATCGGCTTGACCTTAACCTCGGCACCTGGGAACACCTGATGCACACGTTTGGTCAATTCAGCTTTAATCATTTCATTGGCGTTAGTCAGGCCGGCGACATTCCGTTTGTCATAAACTAATTCTACTCGCATGGATTCTTTCCTGGGTAATGAATACTGTATTAATATACAGTTATATTGGGCGTAAAACAACTGAGCTTTAGCCATTTTAGTGCGAAATGAGGCTAAATAATTGTTTTAGTAATATAAAAAATAACCGCAGGTGATTTAAGGGGTAATCACCTGCGGTTATTTTTTTGCTAAATTTTATCTGCTTGTTTATACACATGATTTAGATTTTTGACGCGCAGATGCATCTCTAAGAATAACTAATCTATTTCTCGCCAGCGAGCATCGACCACCACGCCCAGTATTTTACAGTTGCCATTTAGCTCAATTAAACGGTAAGCAGGATTCAATGGTTTTAAATACTTAACACCCGCATCGACAATTAATTTTTTAAATGTCGCTTCGTTATCGTCAGTCAATTTGGCGACAACAAAGTTACCCGGCATGGGTTCTTTTTCCGGATCGACCAGGATAATCATGCCTTCCGGAAAACTGATCCCTGATGGTGACGTCATAGAGTCACCTTTTACACTCAGCCAAAAGGCACTGTCATGCGCATTTTTGGTCGACTCAGGCCAGATTTCTATATCACGCAATTGATACGGTTCTATTGCCTCATACCAATTTCCTGCGCTTATCCAACTGATTAACGGATAACTGTTGGCGACGGTCCCCGCCGGTTTATCATTGAGCTGGTTTGGCGGTGAAATAGACAAGCTTTCAGCCATTTTTGCCAATTCTTTGGCTAAAGAAGGACTAAAACTATTAATGGGTTCATTGAGCACTTTGGCAAAAGCAGCAGCATTGGTCACATTGAGCGGGTTGATGCCGTTCAGGAACTGATTCACTGCACTTTGACCGACCCCTAATTCATACGCAACAGACTCCTGGGATATACCCAGTGCCTTCTTTTTCGCATTAAACAGCTCTTTCAGCCGCTTAGCGTCGTCTAACTGTTCTGGCGTCAATGGCTTCTTTTTCATGAGTCAATTTTATTACCGTTAGCAATAATATCCAATCACCGGCGGTATTGACTATAAAATCACTTGCGGTAATAATCAATCAAAATATATAAGAGAAACGCATGGGATCGCACCTGCAACAGGCCCTGTCATCAGTGTCAGAGGCATCCGCGGCATGAGTTGCTCTGGTTATCACAAGAAGACGGCAGCCAGATCTACCGGTGGTTTCCGTTGTTGAGCAATCGATAGGCTGAGGCGTCATCCGTTGACCCCGCCTTTTGTGGAGTAGTCATATATGAGTTCAATAAACGGCAACGCAGCTGGCAGCCACAGCCAGAAGAGCCAGAGCATGAGAGACATTCAATGGGTATTGGCGCGCTGGGGAGTATGGGCGAGATGCAGTTCGGGGCTGGATTATTCATCTATTGCTGCGGGGTTCAAAGGACTTCTGCCTGATACCTCAAAAAGCAAAGCGTCATGTTGTGACGATGATGGTTTAGTGATCGATGGATGTGTCGCCCGCTTAAAACAATATCGGCCAGATGAATATGATTTAATTATTCGCCACTATGTACTTAATCAATCAAAGCGTGCCATTGCACGCCAGCAAAAAAAAGATGAAAAACTGATCAGGATTAATATACAAATGGCTGAAGGTTTTATTGATGGTTGTCTGGCAATGTTGAATGTAAAATTAGAAATGGACCCATTTATTGAAAACCTCCATATTTATGAAAAAAATATTAACGCGGTCCGCGAAAAGTGTATTAGTCTGACATGACTGGTTTATGAGTTACGCAAGAATAATAACGTAAAGTCTCGCTATTGCGGGATTTTTTCATTTTCACACTCTTATTCATGATGCAGATAAATAAATTTAAAAATAGTGAAAAAACATTAACGCGGTCCGCAAAAAGTGTATTAGTCTGATATCACTGGTTAGTAACACACTGATTGAATAACAAGAAAGCCCCGCATTGTCGGGGCTTTCTTGTTTCTGTGGATTTTACACGCCAGTGTATCAGAGAGGGAGGTTATAAATGAATGAACAAAGTCAGCTTCCGTATTGGTGGACTGGGTCACTGGCATTATTCTCGGCTCTGAGTTTACAGGATTACATCTTTATTCTCGGTACCCTGGTGAGTGTGATTTTTACTGTCAAAACCTATTACGTCAATTTACGAGAAAAAGATGCGGTAATTAAAGAAGAACAACGTAGAACCGAAATATTACGCGATTTTCTGCGAAATAAAACAGTGGAAAGTATTCCAGCCGCCATCGCGGTGTGTCATGACGCATTACGCAAAATGGAGGGCTGATATGACACCAATGCTACGCAGAAAAGTGTGGGGTGCAGCGGCGGGCGGCGCTATTGCTATTGCCGGGGCTTTGCTCGGTGGGCATGACGGCCTCGAAGGACGTCAATACACCGCCTATTATGATGTCGCAGGTGTCCTGACATTGTGTGATGGCCATACCGGCAACGATATCATTCGCGGGAAACACTATAGCGACCTTGAATGTGATGCTTTGCTGCAACGTGACCTACAGCCGGTCAAAAAATGGGTGGATAGTGCGGTGAAAGTCCCTCTGGGCGATCACACCCGTGCTGCGCTTTATTCGTTTACTTATAACGTCGGTTATACCGCATTCATCCATTCCACTTTACTGAAGAAGCTCAATAGTGGCGACACTCCAAGGGCTTGCGATGAGTTACGCCGCTGGATTATGGCGGGCGGTCAACGTTGGCAGGGTTTGATTAATCGGCGCGAGATTGAGCGCGAACTGTGCTTAATGTCACCACGGATGCTAATGAAAACCACGGAGGGTGAATGAATCAACGCGCCATCATTATGGCATTACTGGCGCTGCTTTTCATGGGGCTGATGGCAAATACCTATCGTCTCAGTGCTGAGCAGAAACAAGAACATGCCGAGTTACAGGCCGAACGAGTGGTTAATCAAACGCTAGGCGACATCATTGATGCCTATCAGTTGAACGAAGCAGCTAATCGCGCGGCTGTTGCCCGACAACTGGAAAATGAGAGGAGGTTACGGCATGAAGCGGAGGACCGCCTCAAACGATTTACGTTGGCGACAGCAAGTGACAACTGCGCTGCTAGCCGTATGCCTGAGTCTGGCATTGACATCCTGCGGGAATAAGCCGCCTCCATCGTTAATCAAGCCTCTGCTGTTATTGCCACCAGAGTCGGCGATGGCGCAATGTGAAATTCCTGAATTTACCGGCGCAACATGGAGTGACAGTGCTTTATATGCCCTGACTCTCAAACAGGAGTTGCGTCTTTGCAAAGGGCGATTGGATGAAGTTATCCAGTGGCGTAATAACCAGATAAATAGCCGTTATCGCAAGGAGGTGCCGTAGTTATCTCTCTATCGGGCAATTATTTTTCAGAAGAATATCCAGCGTATTTTCATGCCGGAATTCTAATTTCTTATCGGGTGAAATCATGAATGCAGCTCAAATCAGGCAACTGGCAGCTGCCGCGTTAATGGGGAAAACAGATGCAGAAGACCGTATCTATTCAACGGACGTATGGCCAGTAACCCTTTATCCGGCAATTTTGTTACAAACGCCCGTGGAAGTGAAAGAGTCTATCGGGCGTAATGCACCACAATTCAAGACGATAACGACATTGCGAATCAGTGGGCATATCCAACTGAATGAGGCAGAAAATCGGGTCACCGAAGCCGCATCGGCACTTGAACGTTTGTGCGAGCAAATTCAACGGGCGGTGATTAACAGCTATGAGTTGACCCGCCAGATACAGCAGTTTGCCAAGGTACGAACCACTATGGGTATCGATACCAGCAGCGAACAGCATTTTGCTCAAGTAAAAGTGGAGTTAGACCTTGAGTACTACCAGGGGCCAGAGGATTTCTTTCCACTGGAAACGCCCCAACTGGAGGGCATCGATGTCACGATACATATGCCTGATGGCACGATTGAACCTCTGATAGCCATGACCTTCCCGGAGTAACCCTATGTTCGTAAAACCAACGGCTGGCCGCGCGGTGCGTGACCCGGTCAAGGGCACCTTATTGCCTGAATCTGGCTCAGAGGTTCCTGATAACGCATTTTGGCACCGTCGTATTCAAGACGGTGATGTGATGCAATTTCCTGTTAAATCAGCGGGATCTGCATTTGAAGTGTTAACCACGGAGAGTACCAAACTATGACCATTCCTTTCACTAATATTCCGAGTAACCTGCGCACGCCATTGTTCTTTGCGGAGTTTGATAATTCCCAAGCCAACACAGCGAGCACCACCCAGCGCACGCTGATTATCGGGCAAACATTGCCGGAAAGTACGTTGCCAGCCAATGTTCCGCTACTGGTTTCATCCACTGCCACGGTTGCTGCTTTGGCGGGTGCAGGCTCAATGTTGCACGGGCAAATGACCGCTTACCTGGCTAATGACACCGCAGGTGAGGTGTATCTTTTGCCGCTGAGTGATGCAGATAGCATGACGGCGGCCATCGGTAAAATCACGGTGACTACACCAGCCGCAGCCACTGGGGTTATTTCACTCTATATCGGTGGCATTCGGGTACAAACCACGGTGGTTGCAACTGATAATGCCAACACTATTGCCGCCGCGCTGGCGGCTGCTATTGAGAGCAAACCTGACTTGCCGGTGAGTGTTGTGCATACCGGTGACATGGTATCTGAAGGTGCGGTAGTGGTATTAGCCGCGAAAAATAAAGGCGCTCATGGCAATGATATCGACCTGCGCCTGAACTATCTCGGCAGCGCTGGCGGCGAAACCACCCCTGACAGCCTGGTGCTGACACTCACCCCAATGGCGGGCGGTGCCGGGGCACCCGACTTAGCCGGTGGCCTGGCAAATTTGCAGGATCGCACCTTTGATTTCATTATCAACCCGTACACCGATACGGCGTCTTTGGATGCTCTTAAAGCCTTCCTTTCTGATAGCACGGGGCGTTGGAGCTACAGTCAGCAATTGTACGGTCACAGTTTTGCTGCCCAATCAGGCACTTATGGCCAACTGACTGCGGCGGGTGAGTTGCGTAATGACCAACATGCTTCTCTGTTAGGAATGGATAACTCCCCGACTCCGGCATACATCTGGGCGGCGGCTTATGTGGGCGCTATTGCACAAAGCTTGCGTAATGATCCGGGGCGTCCACTGCAAACACTGGCGGTGAATGGAGTATTGGCCCCGCCATTGTCCAGCCGTTTTACTTTGACGGAGCGCAATAACCTGCTGCACAGCGGCATTTCCACGGTGACAGTGGCGGATGACGGTACAGTGCAAGTGGAAAACATCATTACTACCTATCAGACCAACAAATACGGTGCTGAGGATGATAGCTATCTACAAATTGAAACGCTGTTCTTGCTGATGTTTGTCACCCGTTACTTACGTACACAAGTGACATCTAAATTTGCGCGTATGAAGTTGGCGGCTGATGGCACCCGTTTCGCAGCGGGTTCGGCGATTATCACCCCTAATGTTATCCGAGCCGAGCTGATTGCCCAGTATCAGACATTAGAATTTAACGGCTACGTTCAGGATGCCAAAGGTTTTGCCCGAGGCTTGATCGTCGAGAAAAGTGCCAGCAACCCCAATCGGGTCGATGTGCTGTGGACTGGTGTGCTGATTAACCAACTGCGTATTTTCGCTGTGCTCAATCAATTCCGCCTGCAAGCAACGGCTTAACGCTTCGATCATCAAGCAGTCGGCTCTTTAACAGTCGACTCTTTCAGCATAAAAAAGGAAATAAATTATGAGCAATACTTCGAATCGCCTGGCGGGTACAGCCTATGTCACGGTCGATGGCATTACCGTTATGGTGGCGGGTCAGTTCAAATACAGCCCGTCAAAGGTCAAGCGCGAAACGGTGATGGGAATGGACGGCATACACGGTTATAAAGAAACCGTGGTCGCGCCGTCAATCTCTTGCACTATCCGTGACAGTGGCGGCGTTTCTATCAGTGACTTCAATGATCAAACCAATGTCAATATTGTGTGCGAATTGGCAAATGGCAAAACCATTATCGGCAGCGGTATGTGGTCGGTCAGCACCTTGGTGGTAGACAGCACCGAGGGCACCGTGGATGTCAGCTGGGAAGGCGGCTCGGTGACGGAGAACTGATATGTCACAACTGGAACGCAGTAAAACCATTTCGCTGGTTAAACCCATTTCGCATGAGGCCACCAAGACTACCTATGAGGTTGTCGAACTGAGTGAGCCGACCCTGTTGCAAGTACAGCAATTCTACGATGAGCAAACCAAGTCTGGTTCGCTTAGCGGTATGGGATTACTGATTGCATTGGTATCAGGGGTGCCGCGTGAGGCGATTAAAAAAATGGCTTTCACCGACTACAAAGCTTGCGAGGTTTACATGATGGTTTTTTTAGCCTACTCCCCAACGGGGGACGATGGCGCGAAATAATCGCTGACGTCACTTACTACTATAGCTGGGGGCCGGGCGATGCCTGGTCCCTGACCTACAGTAATTTAATATGGTGGTGCCAGCAGGCCGAGCGGATTAATAATATTAAGGCTGGCAAAAATGGCTAATAAATACAATGTTAATGGGGTTCCTCCTCAGAGTAAAATAATAAACTCTCTGGATAATGCCAATCTTTTGGCCAGCAGGCTCAATATTCCTCTATATGTGGCCTCTACATCCTTAGAGGCTGTGAGTAATGATGTGAAGCAAGCTGGTACCCTAGAGGATACTGCTCAGAGCGTAAATGTTCCCATTGAGCAGTTTAATAATATTAGTAGCGCAATGAGAATTAAAGGTGCTGATAAAGAACAAAGCATTCAATCTACGCAGGAGCTGTATAGTAAATTAAATAGTCTGACGATGGTAACTAATGAGAATTACTCTGTTTTATCAGGTTTGCTTAATAGCTACGGAACAGGTATTGCCTATGATGAGAACAGCACAATAGATGTACCTAATACAATGTTGAATATTTCTCGTGTTTTCCCAGTAATGGGATTACAGGATAAAAATACTTTAATTAATACAGTTGGATTTAATAAATACTCGGTTAACTTACTACGTGAGGGGGAAGGGCTTGGTCATTTACTGTCTCAGGCTAAATATCTTGGCTATAGTTCTAGCCCTGAGCTTCATGAGAGAAAAACCAGACTGAATGATGCATTGAATAAATTCAGTTTTCTTACGGATAGTTGGGTCGATAAGCAAAAAGACAAATTAAGTGATCTGGTCACATCAGGAGATTTTCTGGCTGATTTTATTGGTGGTTTTTCAGATTACTATGGATTCGATCGCGAAGAGAAAACTGTTGTTGAATATTATGCTGCGCAAAACGGTTATGATATGTCGTGGTATAAAACAATTATTGATGATCCTGAATTCACTCAGCAACTTGATAAAACTGAAAAAGAATCGCTCTTAAATCGGCTCCCATTACAATCTCTAGATACGAAATATAGGAAGTATAAGCAGATAAAAGAAGATGAGGCAGCTATCAATAATATGTCTACTACCGGAGAAGTGCCAAAATTCATTCCCCCGAATAGTGATTTTAATTCGGTGACAGATATTCTTTATTCAGGAGTTGAAACTGAAAATGATTGGAGTAATAACCGTGTCACAGATCTGAATGCACCTGACCCCTATTCTCTTTTGCCTTCACATTCTATTTCTCCAGATAGCAATATCGTCGCTCCTGCTGCTGCGATATCACCTATTTATACCGAATCAGCAGGTGGATTGAATGTGAATGCTATTGCCGATGTCATTGCTACCGCCATGCAGAATAACCGCGTGCAGATCGAACTGACATTAATCGATGGGCGAACAGGAGAAACGTCGGTGATGTTAGGGCAGGGCGGTGGCAGAATTACTTACGCCATGGCGATACCGATGTAATTTAGTCAGTCACGCCCTGTTTTGTCATAACCCGCTTCGGCGGGTTTCAGACTGCTGACAAATCCCAACAACTCGATCTTGCAAGGTGAGGTCAGGTAGAAGAGTAAAGCGTCCGCGCCAGGGACGGCGCGGCTCGAGCCTACAAGGATGTATTTACGGCGTCTTTACGATCTACCTGTTTTCACCGTTACGGGCACTTTGTCATTAACCTCTAACCCGCTTCGGCGGGTTTTTTGCTTTCTATCGTCAGAATTCTGAACAGGAGAATGAAATGTCATTTATCGGCAATACCTTATCAGCGCTATTAGGCGGCGCTGACGACAGCTGGCAATGGTCGGAACATCTGCATCAGGCCTCATTTCGTGGTGTTCCGTTTGTCATTAATAAAAGCACCGGCACTTTTGGTCGCCGCCAGGTAGTACACAGCTACCCCTATCGTGACACCAGCTATATCGAAGATTTGGGTCGCAATGCGCGCAGCATTGTTTTGACCGGTTTTTTGGTGCAAAACAGCCAGATTTATAGCGCACCAGATGTGATGACGCAGCGTGATTCATTGATAGCTGCTTGTGAAATGTCGGGCGTAGGAACCTTGGTTCACCCCACTCTGGGTGAAATGACCGTCAGCGTCAGTGAACTAAAAATTGATGAAGACACCGCCGGTGGGCGGATATTCTCATTCACCCTAACGGCGGTTGAATCTGGCTTGCGCGCCTTTGCCATTACCGGTGCTGCTGAAATGGGCGCATCGGTGCAATCTTCCTGGTTGGGGCTAAGTGCCAACGCTGTCGCCGGTTTTATCGCCACAGTGAAAGGGGAAATGCGCTCGGCGACTCAGGCGATAAAAACACTGAAAAACACGGCTGCATTTTGGGGTCGAATGGTCACAAACACCGCTAATGAAGCCAGTAATCTGGGGAATGCGCTGCGCTCCACTTTTGGCCGTAACCGCTATGGTCGCTACAACCATGGCACCGTCGGCGGGAGTAGCTCAGGAGCGACGGCGGCGGTCAATCAGCAACAGGATACCACGAACCTTTCATTATTAGTGGCGCAGCGGCTGGCTTTTACCGTCGAAGGGCAGGCTGCGGTAAACACTGCGGTGAATGAATTCCTTGATGCTAACAGCATAGAAAGTCATGGCGAAAAAATGTTGGCGCTGGTTAATACCGTACAAAACAGCGGTATCAGCACCCGAGATATTATCCGCATGATGGAGAGTCTAACTGTAACTCAAGACGATACCTTCCGCAGTCATGAGAGTGATCGGGCGGTTGCAGCTGCCAGCCATCATTTAATGATGACCTTGTGCGCCGGTGGGATGGTCTGCGCAGCGGCACAATATCAACCAGAAAACTATGACGATGCGGTCACCGTGCTCGGGCGAGTCTGTGATGTTATTGACGCCACGGCACTGGTCGCCGCTAACCGGGGAAATGATGAAACATACAGCGAATTGATGTTGATGCGGGAATCTATCGTCCTGCTCTTGCAGCAAGCTGGTGCGAATTTGTCGCGGGTGGGCGAGGTCAGTTTTAACCGATCTCTGCCCGCCCTGATGCTGGCAAACCGGCTATATCAGGATGCATTACGGGGGGATGGGCTGGTGAAAATGGCCAATCCAATTCATCCGGCATTTATGCCCACCCGATTTAAGGCATTGAACTTATGAATGATGAACGCCTAAGTGATGACTTAACGCTGGAAGTGGGTGGCAGGGCGATAACCGGTTGGAGCAAAGTTCAGGTGACCCGCAGTATTGAAAAATTACCCAGCAGCTTTGAACTGTCATTGATGGACCGTTATCCCGCCAGCGGAGGGCAACAGTGGGTCAATCCCGGCGATTCGTGTGTGGTTAAGTTGGGAAATGACGCCGTTCTCACCGGTTATATCGACAGCTGGGATAACAAAATTTCCGGCACCACCCATGAGGTCACCGCCAAAGGACGAGGTAAATGCCAGGATTTGGTTGATTGCTCCGCTGAATGGCCAAACAGTGTTATCAGCCAATCGACGGTTTTGCAGATTGCGCAAAAACTGGCAGCACCTTATGGCATCAAGGTCACCTCAGACATTCCCGATATGGCAGTAGTCCCTAAATTCACCCTTAATTGGGGGGAAACGGCGCAAGCAGTGATTGAGCATGTCACTCGCTGGGCGGCATTGCTCTATTACGACCAGCCGGATGGCAATTTATATCTCACCCGTGTCGGGCAACGTAAAGCCGCCAGCGGCGTAGCGCAGGGTGTCAATATTCTCAGTGCCAACCTGCATACCGACACCCATCAGCGCTTTGTGGATTACACCGGCGTTGCGCTTTCCAGTAATGCGGTTGCCCGCCGTTCAGCTTCAGGAGGGAACAATACCTCGGCTTTGGTCAGAACTCAGGATGCCGAGTTAGCGCAGCAGTTCCCGAATCGCCATCGCAATAAAATTATCATCGTCGAAAGCACCATGAATTCCGAGAATTTGGTGAGGAACAGTCTCGATTGGAACATCAACCGCAATAACGGCCGTTCCAAAGTACTCAATGTACAAGTCGATAATTGGCGTGACAGGAATAATCAGTTATGGGAAACCAACTCACTGATCCCTATCACTATTCCAGCCATGGGTTTGGAGGATAACCTGTGGTTGTTATCTGCGGTGACTTATATAAAAGACGTCAATGGGACGGTAGCCAATATGACGTTAATGCCACCAGAAGCCTTTGCAGTCCAACCTTATAAAATGAAATAAAACAGGGAATTAACCATGAATGATATCAGTGGACAACTCTCGACCCTGTACCGACAGATAAAAATGTTGTTAGGCATTGGGCGGGCGACCGCTTTTGATGACAGCGACGGGGTGCAAACGGTGCAATATCAGACTGCATTGGAGGTGCATAGCGATACGCCTCGATTAGCGGAGTTTGGTTTTTCGTCGGGATTACCTGCAGGAAGTGATGTGGTGATTGGCTTCCTCGGCGGTGATCGTTCCAGCGGCATGATTGTTGCCTCTAATCACGCCTCTTACCGCCATGTGGGGTTAAATGCTGGGGAAACCGTAATTTATTCTCAATGGGGGCAGTTTATTAAATTGACGGAAAGTGGCGTTACGATTGAAGCCCATCATCAGCCGGTGACCGTCAACAATGCCACGGAAGTGACGGTGAATGCATCGGTAAAAGTGCGGTTAAACACCCCGTTACTCGAGGTCAGTGGCGATATCGTCGATAACGCTGAAAGCAATTCGACTACGCTAAAAACCTTGCGCGACACTTACAACAACCACAATCATCAGCTCAAAAATGTGCAGTCGGGTGGTGCCACTCTCACCAGTGAAACACCCGCTAAGGGGGTGCGATGACAACAGATATTAAAACGATTTGGGATGTCGATGCTTCCTTGGGCGATTGGCACGCGGGGAACGGTGGGTTGCTGGATGGCGACGACTTGCATACCGCTATTTTACTGAGTTTATTCACTGACCGATTAGCGCGGATTGATGATGACATTGATGGTGATGATCGTCGGGGCTGGTGGGGTGACAGTGGTGCGCCATCGGCTATTGGCTCGCGGCTTTGGCTACTGCGGCGGCAAAAACTAACCTCCCAGATAGCCATCAAAGCGGAAGATTACGCCGCAGAAGCATTGGCCTGGCTTGTCGAGGATGGCGTTGTGGCAGCAATCAGTACGCGTGCCCACACTATTTTTCCCAACAAATTGCTGTTGCGGATTGATTATCAACAACCGGGTAAAACCCCATCATCGGTTCACCCGTCATCAATAAAATTCTCATGGGTATGGGAGGAGTAATTCATGCCATTTAATCGACCCACTTTAAGCGAATTGCGGCAACGAAATCAGTCCTATATCCAATCGGAACTGAAAACGGGCGGCAATTTATTGCGCTTTTCTAACATCGGTGTGATTAGTGATGCCGATGCTGGAATGGCGCATCTACATTATGGCTATCTGGATTATATTGCCCGTCAGGCCACCCCCTATAACGCCACTGACGAATACCTGGCCGCCTGGGCTGCTTTGAAAGATGTGTTCCGCAAAGGGGCTACTCCGGCTAGCAGTACTGATGTCCGTTTCAGTGGCATTGCGGGGCGGATAATTCCTGCCGGGCGGCGGCTCAATCGGGCTGATGGCTATCAGTATCGGCTTGAAAATGAAGTCAAAATTGCCCTGGATGGCAATGCGCTGGGTGAAATTATCGCAATTTTGCCCAGTCCATTAGACGATGCGACCGGCGGGGGGCGGCGTGGTAACAGTGATGCCGGGACGGAACTGACGCTGGATATTGCTATTGATGGTGTTCAGGCCACGGCCACAGCGCTGAGCAACATCTCTGGCGGGGCGGATATTGAATCCGAAGATGCATTTCGCTCTCGTATGTTATTGGCTTACCAGAATATTCCACAAGGCGGTAATGACGCAGACTATCAATCTTGGGCGTTAGCGGTGCCGGGAGTGACACGATGCTGGGTCAAACGGCGCTTGATGGGCGCGGGTACTGTTGGGGTCTATATCATGTGTGATGATAATGACCACGGCGGCTTCCCGCAGGGTACTGACGGCATTTCATCCCTCGAACAATGGGGGGCGGCAAAAGCGACCGGGGATCAGGGGCGGGTGGCGGACGGTATCTATCCACAACAACCCATTATTGCGCTGGTGTATGTGTGTGCCCCGGTTGCTCAACCGATTGATTTTGTTATTAGCGGCATTTCGCATGCTGATAATGCCACCACAGCCGCCATTAACGCCGCTATCGATGAGGTATTTTTCACCGAAGGGGAACCTGGTGGCAAAATTCTGTGGTCATCTCTGTTGCTGGCAATTGGCGAAATCGCAGGGACGGGGGGCTTTATTATGCAATCTCCAGCCGCCAACATTGAGCTGCAAACCGGAAAACTCCCCGTCCGGGGTACAGTGAGCTACCTATGAGTCGCTATTCTGTCAGTGAATATACAGAGGCGTTACAGGCACTAATGCCAATGGGTTTAGTTTGGCCACGGCGGCCAGAGGGGGTACAAACTGAAGTCCTGCGCGCATTAGCTCATGCTTATCGGCGCAGTGATGAAGATGCACAAGATTTGTTATCTGCTGCTTTCCCGGCAACGGCCACGGCAATGTTACCCGAGTGGGAAGCGACCGTGGGGCTACCCGATTTGTGTGCTATCGGCGAAGTAGACAGCATGATCCAGCGGCAACGCGCGGTGGTGTCGAAATTGTTTGGTATCGGAGGGCAATCAGCGGCCTATTTTATCCGCGTGGCAAAGGCGCTGGGTTACTCCATTAGTATCACTCAATACCGGCAAGCCTGCGCCGGAATGGCAGTTTGCCGCGATGCTTTGAACGGGGAGGAATGGCCTTTTACCTGGCTAATTACGGCACCCAAAACCACCATTAATTATGCCCAGAGTGGCTTGACCTATTGCAGTGACCCCTTGCGTACATGGGGGAATAAACAGTTGGAATGCCGTTTAGCGGGGCTAAACCCATCTCATACTATTCTGAAGTTCGGTTACGTTAGTTAACTAATCCCTTTATTCATTTTAAACGCCTTAACGGGTGAGGATGTTCTATGCAAAAAATTGGAGATATCCCTAATACACGCGCCGACAGTCACGGTGAGTTTACCGACGGCAATGTCGCTGGCGGTGTTCCCCCCACGATATTACCGGCTGAATGGTTTAATACAATTCAGCGCGAATTGATGAGCGTGCTTTCTGCCGCTGATATTAATGCGGATAGTGCTCAGTTTAACCAAGTGGCCATCGCTATCTCAAAATTGATCAGTAATAGTATTGATAATAGTGATTTCCTTCAGGCAGCAAACCATCTAAAAGAAATTAAAAATGCCGGTCCCGCAGCGGTCGCCGAAACTCTCGCAAACCTTGGTTTAGGCGACGCGGCTAAAAAGGGCATTGCATCAAATGCGGAAATGCAGGTGGGAACGGCAGATAAGCTGGTTTCACTGGTTGGGTTAATGAGTGTTTTCGGTAAGCGGACATTTACAGCAAATGACTATATCCGTATCCCCGATGTGCCTGGCGGGCTAATTATTCAGATTGGGTTAATACCCAGCTTGCTTCCGTCCTCGGCTGGTGCACAGGCATTTACATGGGCGTTGCCGATACCTTTCCCAAATAAATTACTTAATGCGAGTTTAACAACCGCAGGGACAGCCACACCAAACTCTTCGTTCGCAAATCTAAGTCTTAATCCCGCCAATA
>NZ_JBLWEX010000209.1:0-16604 GCF_048323875.1 Yersinia sp. LJYL362 | reverse complement strand
ACGGTTTCGACACCACAGTGAATCATTTCGATTGGAAAACGCTGATTGCCAATCGTACTGCTTACATCGATCGTATCCATCAGTCTTATGACCGTGGTTTAAGCAATAACAAAGTGGATGTTATTAAAGGGTTCGCGCGTTTTGTTGATGCGCATACCGTGGAAGTGAACGGTGAGAAGATAACCGCAGATCACATCCTGATCGCCACCGGCGGTCGCCCAAGTCATCCAGATATTCCAGGCGCAGAATACGGCATTGATTCCGATGGTTTCTTCGAATTGGACGAGATGCCAAAACGGGTTGCTGTGGTGGGTGCCGGTTATATCGCGGTAGAAATCGCAGGCGTACTCAATGGGTTAGGCACAGAAACACACCTGTTTGTGCGCAAACATGCGCCGCTGCGTACCTTTGATCCGCTGATTGTTGAAACCCTGTTAGAAGTGATGAACACCGAAGGGCCGAAACTGCATACCGAGGCAGTACCGAAAGCGGTTATCAAAAATGCAGATGGCAGCCTGACACTGCAATTGGAAAACGGCACGGAAGTGACTGTCGACCATCTGATTTGGGCCATCGGCCGTGAGCCGGCAACTGATAACCTGAATCTGGCCGCCAGCGGTGTCAAAACCAATGAAAAAGGCTATATCGAGGTCGATAAGTTCCAGAATACTAACGTAAAAGGTATCTACGCTGTTGGCGATAATACCGGTGCCGTTGAGCTAACCCCAGTGGCGGTTGCGGCAGGTCGCCGTTTGTCTGAGCGCCTGTTTAATAACAAGCCGGACGAGCATCTGGATTACAGCAATATCCCAACCGTGGTATTCAGCCATCCACCAATCGGGACGATTGGCCTGACTGAACCGCAAGCGCGTGAGACGTTTGGCGACGAGCAAGTGAAAGTGTACAAATCGTCCTTCACCGCGATGTACAGCGCCGTGACTCAGCACCGCCAGCCATGCCGGATGAAGCTGGTGTGCGCAGGGCCGGAAGAGAAAATTGTCGGTATCCACGGCATCGGTTTTGGTATGGATGAAATCCTGCAAGGGTTCGCTGTCGCCGTGAAGATGGGCGCAACCAAGAAAGATTTCGACAACACGGTTGCTATTCACCCGACTGCCGCCGAAGAATTTGTCACCATGCGCTAAAGTCTTTTGCTCGAATTTAAAGGCTATAACTCGTTCAGTTTATAGCCTTTTTTATTGCTTTGAATACTCTCTTCAAGAATATTTTTGACTTTCGCGCGGGCGATTTCCCACCAGTTTCCAGCCAAAATTCATACCCGCCGCAGCCAGCAGGATTGCACTGGCACCCACCATTTGCATAACACTCAGCCGGTGACCAAATACCAGCCAGTCGACAAAAATCGCCACCACCGGATAGATGAAAGAGAGCGCGCCAAACAGTAAAACCCAGTTCAATACCAGCGTAATGCCGCCGATAATAGCGATAGCAATGTGCTGTCGAGTGAGCACACCACGTTTAAGCAAACCCAGCATAACGCAGGCAATAAACATCGCGAATGCACCAAACACACAACGCCAGAACACAACGGTCACGGTGGGTTGCCCCGATGCAATAACCGGCCAGCCCACCGTGCCGGAAATAAGCATGGCGATAATCATTTCTACTGCGCCACGCGTTTTTATTTTCATCGGCCTTTCTCCACAGCTTTGGTATTGCATGCTTGGCACTCAACCCACAATACATTAAAATGAACAAGTGACTGTTATGGTGAACGACATTCAGTTGTTCGTCAAGATGAACAAACGGACGATATGGTGAACAATGACTGATTCTGTGCGCGATAATTCAGACCTGGCCGCAACCCCTATTGGTTTGCTTTCTGCTTCTATCCGGCGGGAACGTGAGAAATTGGGGCTGACGGTGACGGAATTGGCCAAGCGCGCCGGTATCGCGAAATCGACATTATCGCAATTGGAAGGCGGAGCCGGTAATCCCAGCCTGGAAACCCTCTGGTCACTGGCAATGGCGCTGGATGTCCCGGTCAGTCGGCTCATCGCCCAGCCCCGCCTGCATGTTCAGGTGATCAGAGCGCATGAAGGGATTCCCGCAGTTTCTGAACAAGCCAATTACACCGCCACGTTACTGGCTGCCTGCCCCGCTGGCGTGCAGCGTGATATCTATCGGATTAACGTTCAGCCCGGTGAACCCAGACGTTCCCGAGCGCATATGCCCGGCACCATTGAACATGTCATTATCGGTTCAGGCAAAGCCAGAGTGGGGCCAGTTGACCAAGCGGTTGAACTCAATAGCGGCGATTACATGCGCTATTCCGCAGATGTAGAACATATTTTTGAAGCACTGACCCTGGATACCACTGCCGTGATGATGATTGAACACGCATAAAATATCGAGGCATCCATGGAATCTACAACAGGAAAAAGTCATTTGCGGGCAGTTGTCCGTCACTTTGGCCCGGCTATCGAGTGTGTTCAACTTGAGTCTTATGCCCCCGCTCAGCTTAAGGTCAATGAGTTACGGGTGAAAATGCAGTTCAGCACAATCAATCCCTCAGACCTGATTACTATTTCTGGCGCCTATTCCACACGAACCCAATTGCCATTCGTACCCGGCTTTGAAGGGGTTGGCATGGTGGAAGCCGGAGGCGAATTAGTGGGCCAGCGCGTCCTTCCACTGGGGAGTGCTGGCGCATGGCAGCAATATAAGCACTGTGATGCGAAGTGGTGTTTTGCCGTTCCCGACTGGCTCACTGATGAGCAAGCCGCCACCAGCTATGTTAACCCGATGACGGCCTGGTTGATGCTGACAGAAGCCCTCGCCGCCGCTCCCGGCATGAAAATAGTGGTTAGCGCAGCGAACTCGACGATTGGCTTGATGCTGATCCGAATGGCAAAACAGTTGGGCCTAACAGTCACCGCGATTGTTCGTCGCGCTGGGGCTGAAAATGCGTTTGATCATGCCCAACCCGATGAGTTACTGATATTGCCGGATATGGGCAATGCTATTTATAACAATCCATTCCCGCTAATCAAGGATGCTGATGCCGTGCTCGATTGTGTGGGGGGCAAAACAGCCATCAGGCTGGCAGGGAGGGTTCGAAATGGAGGAAAGTTTATTTCTTACGGGCTGCTTTCCGGTGACCCGATCCCCGCTTCGTTTTGGCAATATCGGCCTGATATTCGCTTTAGTTACTTCCACTTACGTCAATGGGTTCATAGCGCTGGCCATGATGCTCTGGCGGCCAAGTTAAGTGAAGTATTCCCTCTTATTCGTGATGGTATTGCCGGTTCAAGAATCGCGGGGATATTCCCTCTCAATGAGTTACCCACCGCATTGAGTGTTATGAGTCAAAACTCTTCTCAAGGGAAAATTCTTATTCGCTGTGATGGTTAAAATAAATCAGGCCAGAGCAAAGCCCTGGCCTGATGATAAACATGTTACTCATTGGCGTGATTTAGAAACTCACTTTCACACCCAAGTTACCAGCGTAACCCTTCATGTTGCCGTCAAAAGCTCTCTGGTATTTCACATCAGCATAGATATCAACATTGCTGTTCACTTTAGCGGTCACACCAGCACCGCCCTGCCAGTAGGTTTTACTGAATTCAGGCCGCAAACTCGCCGTCTCAATAGTGACCTGCGGGTTTTTACCTAACTGATGCACCACATCGGTAGACAGATAAGGCTTAATGGCCTGCTGTTTAGTCGCTTCGCTAAACACACGGACGCCAGCGCGCGCCTGCCCAACAGAGTAAGAAGTACCACTCACACCTGAGATCTCGTCACTGAAACTGTTTAGATTCAGATATTGATATTTCAGTTGCCCCTGTGGCTCCACTTTCCAACTGCCAGCTATCGGATATGCCTGCCCCACTTCGGCAGATATCGCCACACCATAACCATTCTGGTTAGCATCATATTGGCTCTGATAATTGTTGCGGTATAACGTCCCCTGACCAACGACATCGAGATGGCCGCCTTGTGGCGTCATTAAAGTGTAATAACCGCCCAGACCATAAGCATCAGTTTTAATCTTACCGGTATTCACCGACAACTCTGGGCGCACAGCCCGCGCCTTATCTTGTGTGTCAGTTTCCTGTTTACCCAGCGTTATCATCACACCCGCTGTCGCCTGTGTTCCGGCGGAATTTTCAGCTTGATAGAAATCATGGCCCAGTTGAGCAAACCAGATATCGGAGTCATAGCTAAAACGGCCCGCATCAAACTGATTATGCTGCCCGCTTATCCGCCCCCAAGAGTCCTGATTAAAACCATTCGCCGCACCTTCTGCAGAACCACGTCGTTCATGCAAACTACCTAACGTCGTAAAACCATAGAATGCATTTAACCACGGCGCGGCAATATACCCCGGCACTTCACTGCGATAAGCAATTTCAGGGGTTGTGATCCTATCTGGATCAACATTAATACCTTCTCCCGGATCAGTCGGGCCAACCGGAACCAAATTGGACTGCAAATTCCAGCTATGTTCGTCGATTTGGTATAAAAAGTACTGATAAGCACCGGCAACAACCGCGTTGCTCATGGTGAATTGCCCGTATTGAGTATCACCCTCAACTGTAATCAGGTTAATCCCTGCACCGGTCGTTAATGCCCCCAGCCCGCCTTGGTTAATCACCTGAACATAATGATCACCGGTAGCATCCCCTATCACATGCAATTTATCTGCTGGTGAGCTGTCATCGCCTAATTGCGCATTGAAAACAAAACTACCATTGCCGGTGAGATTACTATTAATCGTTAAGGTACTGAAACTATTACCCAGCGCACGCGAGCTTGGATTACTGCCGCTTGGGATAAAGTTCATCTGACCCAAAATGTGCATTGACTCAACATCGGCATCACCCGTTAGATTCCACACGCTACTGCTATCAACATCCACGCTTTTGGCGTTACGTGCCGCACCCGTCCACACCGAGCTGTTCTTCAGCGTTAAGCTAACATTGTTATTTTCTTCTGCCTGAAGATCACCGACCAGTACCGAATGATTATCAGCATTCAGATTGACGTTACTAATAATATTGAGCGGAGATGCCACCGTTCCGACATTAGTGCTGGCATTGACCAATAAGCCATTGCCGCCAGTTAACTGCGAACCGTTGTTCACATCAATATTGATATTGGCACCATATGCGCGAACGCCAGCGCCGCTCTCGCTGATAACCTTGGAGTTATCCAACAGAACCTGGCTATAAATCGCATTAGAGCCCGTGGCATAAATCCCGCCTGCATTCACACCAGAGGTGGTAATTTGACTGTCTTTCAGCGCGATTGAGCCACTGGTTTGAGTCCACAAAGCATAAGCACTGGCACCGGTGGAGGTCGCGGTAACATTCTTGGCATTGATTGATGAGCTGGCGAAAGTGCCCAATACCATTCCAGAGTCACCAGTGGTATTGACGACCGCACCATCAAGATTCAGATTTCCTCCCCGAGCAGCAGTGACCCCTATACTGCCGACACCCGCCGTGGAGATGCTCATATTGCTGGCATTAAAAATCGATTCTGAGTAAATACCGTGAGAACTATTACCGCTTGTTCTGACCACGGTGCTATCAACAATTGCCGTTCCTCGGTTCTCGATGGCGGTGGCTCCATTTCCCTCGGTAATGAACTCGGCATTATTGACTTTCACCACTGACGTCGTATCCGGCACCCAAATCCCCATGGCATTAGTGCCTTTGGCGTGATAGGAACCGCCATTAATCGTGACGTCAGCATTCATATTAACGTTGACCAATGTCGCATTACCGCTATGAGATATAGCATTGATATTATTCAATATAATGATTGCTTTATTGGTCGAACTGTTCCCCATCGCGCGTAATACGCCACCGGAAGCTAAATCAATGTTAGCATTGCTGATAGTGGCTTTACCGGTAATATCGAGAACCTGATTCATATTACCGCTAACATTCAGGCCATCCATGACAATAGATGAATCGCGGCCAACACTGACGCCAGCGTAGGCATTATCCATATTAATCGTGGTGTTATCTAAGGTGGCATTTATACCGCCCGAGCCAATATAAACCCCAGTGCCACTGGCACTGCTGGTGTTATTTATGGTGTTGTTCGCCCCACTTAACTCACTGCCAATACCATTCAGATAAATACCATAACTGCCACCACCACTGGCATTGAGAGTCGTATTATTGACGGTTAATTTGGCACCGCCGGCCCCCGAAATACCGTAAGCTGATGTGCCACTGGTGGAGATCACGGTGCCATTAATATCTGCACTGCTCCCCAGCCCCGTCGAAGAAACACCATAAGCGGTGGAGCCAGTCGTGGTCACCGTCCCCCCCTGTAAATTCACGGTGCCTTTATTATTGCTGATACCAGATGCCACTACGCCATCAGTCTTGATAACGGCGCCATTCAGGTTCAGAGTACCGCCGTCAATTACATTGACACCATTGGCGGCGCGGCCCGTGGTAGTGATAGTGACATCGGAGTCGCCAGTAACCGCACTGGTGGTACCTTGCACAACGA
The DNA here is from genome assembly GCF_048323875.1 of Yersinia sp. LJYL362. Classification (NCBI taxonomy): domain Bacteria; kingdom Pseudomonadati; phylum Pseudomonadota; class Gammaproteobacteria; order Enterobacterales; family Yersiniaceae; genus Yersinia; species Yersinia sp. LJYL362. The sequence continues at coordinate 10,106 of NZ_JBLWEX010000209.1, read as the reverse complement.
CGGGCGTTAAATTGTCACTGCCGGTGCCATATTCACCTGAAATTGCAACAGAACTCCCATCAATAACACTGACCGTCTGTGCCGCCCAGCTATACAGTGGGGTTAGAAGCGGCACCAGTAAACTGGCCAATAGCGTTTTTCTAAAGCTCGGTGACAAGGTTGTTCTGTTTGTTTTCATGGTAATAACCTGGATTTTGACAAAAAATAATCCCAATAGAACAAAAAACACTCTGTTTCTATTTATCGTTTTCGGCTGCATTATTTTTATTTAATCGCGAGGTTTAATTCTAAAATCCAATTAAGCCCACCGTATCGATTAATATATTTGTTTATAGGAAAAAGAATATGAGACAGCATCACCAAGCACGTAGGATATTTCCTAACAAATAAATCATAAATTTAATAAAATGGTTAAGTAATTCAATTTAAAAAAGATTTTAACCCACACCTATGAATAGAAAAGCCATCTCTAGCGAGATGAAAAATAACAATATTTAAATGGCATCACTACGAATCATTTATTTATATTTTTCAAAGAAAAACAATATCAAAGCTTATTAAAAATATTCCATATTTAGGATTTTAACCTAATATTTATCTTAATATTAATCTGAAAGGAGAAGTATATTTATCGTGAGGGTGAATACCCTATGCTACTGATTTATAACTCGTACAATAAGGAATAAAACACGGTTTAAATGGAACCTCTTGATTTGTGATAGCTCCCGACTCTGCTATTATCAACAGGTCATCCGTATTTGTATGTCATATTTTGTAGAATAATCATCTGCATAAGGCATGGATTAAGGCCACCGAGGAGAATTATGCCGAACGCACCGCGCAACAACCCAGCCCCACTGACTGCGGGAATTGAAACGGGTAAAAAAGCGATTTCCTTTATGACACGGATAAGTGATCGTGTGAAAGCTTACCCCACAGTCGCCCATATTATCCGTGCAACAGACCGTTTCAACGATCGGTTGGGCAGCCAGTTTGGGGCCGCTATTACTTATTTTTCATTTTTGTCACTTATTCCTATTTTGATGGTTTCTTTTGCCGCCGTGGGTTTTGTGCTGGCATCTAATCCAGATTTATTGGCTGAATTAATTAACAAAATTGTTAATACCATCAGTGACCCAAGCTTGGCCGCTACACTTAAAAACACTGTGAATACGGCTATCCAGCAGCGCACGACCGTGGGATTAACCGGTTTGGCGATTGCGCTGTACTCTGGTATCAGTTGGATGGGAAATCTGCGCGAAGCCATTCGTGCGCAGTCGCGCGATGTTTGGGAGCGCAATCCACAGGATCAGGAAAAGTTCTATTACCGCTATGCCCGTGATTTTGTTTCGCTCACCGGGTTGGTTATCGCGCTGATCATTACCCTGTCGCTGACGTCTATCGCCGGTGCGGCGCAATCTGCCATTGTTGATGCATTAGGGCTAGGAGGAATCGAGTGGTTACGGCCCGTAATGACACTGATTACCTTAACAATCTCTATCGCCGCAAATTATCTGTTATTTTTATGGATATTTTGGATTCTGCCACGGCATAAGCCGAAGAAAAAAGCGCTGTTGCGGGGCACTCTGATTGCCGCAATCGGCTTTGAAATCATTAAATTCATCATGACCATGATGCTGCCGCGCCTTGCCAGCTCGCCATCCGGGGCCGCCTTTGGTTCGGTGATTGGCCTGATGGCCTTTTTCTACTTTTTCGCGCGCTTGACCTTATTTTGTGCCGCCTGGATAGCCACGGCACATTATGCCGAGGACGAAACTTTGCCCCAAAAAGGCGGCAATGGCACCGCTGAGTAACCCCTGATCATGGAGGGTAACCCATGTCTCGCCATCTAAAATTGCTGATACTGCTCGCCGTTGTCATGCTCGCGGCCTTGCTGGCCTATCAATTTCGTTTCAGTCATGCAGATGCGTTATGGAAAATAGTTAGCCAACAATGTGTGCCTCATATGGAAGCCGAGCAAAATCCGCAGCCTTGTGTGCAGGCCGATACACAGACCGGTTTCGTGGTGTACAAAGATAAGCATGGGCCATTACAGTATTTGTTGATGCCGACTGCAAAAATCAGCGGTATAGAAAGCCCACAGTTATTAGCCGCCAGCAGCCCCAACTATTTCGTTGATGCCTGGCAAGCTCGCCACTTTATGGCGGATAAGTATGGCGCACCCATTGATGATGCGGATATCTCGCTAGCTATTAATTCAAAATATGGTCGCAGTCAGGATCATTTGCATATTCATATTTCTTGTCTCAAACCAGAAGTCAAAACGGCGCTGGCAGCACAGGAAGCTGATTTTAGCCAACAATGGCACCTCCTGCCGGGAGGCCTGCTAGGGCATGATTATTGGGTGCGGCGGACGACGGCGGCACAATTGCAGCAATCAGGGGCATTTCGGTTGTTAGCCGATGAAGTGGCGGGCGCGAAAGATGAAATGGGGCGTTATGGTTTAGCTATGACTGCGTTGCCGGACGGGCAATTCTTACTGCTCGCCAGCAAAGCGAGCCTGACAAAATTACATCGTGCATCGGTGGAGGAGTTGCAAGACCACAGTTGCCAACTGCTCCCCCAACCACCGAGACATTAATCCGTTATTTTTTCTGTTTCATTTTTTGCAGCAGCGGAGTGCACTGGTTTTCTTCCGCTTCACTTGGGGAAATCAGTGCCAGCAATGCAGCGGCAGGTGTGAGTGCTACACCTAACACCGCAGCAACCGCGCCACGCGCCAGTAAAGGCCCGGCTTTGACCCCGGCATCAGGCTGTTTAAATGTGCCTTTCACATACAGCGGAGAGCGCAGAGTCAGGATTCGCAGCCCTTTGCTTTCTGGATCAATAGATAAATACAGCCGCTCGGTAGCAAAATTGATATTACCGGTAATATTGATAATGGCATTTTCGGTATCAATAACAAACAGGCGCGGTGTCGCCAGGCCATTGCGTAACTGCACATCCGCCACCGCGCAGTTAATTTTGACCTCATCATCACCAAACAACTTCGCCACCAGATAGTTACCCACATTCAGTCCGAGTAATTCCATCAAGCTGCGGCTGATAAGCCCCTGATTCAATAACAGACGCAGATTGCCGTTGCTGGTTGCCAACAGCGCAGCAACTGAGTTACCGGTAGCAGTAAATGACGCATCGCCATTCAATTGCCCTAAGCTGTTGCGCATTGCCTGCACCTGCGGCAACAGCTCTTTCAGTTGTAGCCGACGGGCATGTAAATCAACTTTGCCCTGCATCGGGTCTTTGTTGCCATTCAGGCGCAAAGTTGCATTGAGATTCCCCCTGGCCATACCAAATCGCAGTGGATCGAGCAACAACTCACCGTTATTCAGCACCACGTGAGTGGAGAGGTCGGTCAGAGGTAATGATTTATCCCTATCGATACGTTTAGCCGCATAAGTAACATCGGCATCCATCACACCCCAGCTTTTGGTATCAAATTTTTCAGTCGGCAGTACCTTATTGCTGGGCTGCCGGCTGCGCTCGCCACGATTGGCTTTTTCCTGATTAGAATCAGCCCCAATCAAAGGCGCTAAATCCGTAAAGCGCAATTTATCCGATGACATGTTGCCCGTTAATTTCGGACGCGGCTGGCTGGCGGTGTAAGTCAGGTTGCCATGAATGTCACTGTCACCGATTTTGCCGTTAAAGTTTTCATAACGATAAACCGCCCCACCGGCCTGTTTGAGGCTCGCGATTAAGCGGCCATCAGTGTTAAATGGAGGAGTGGCCGGTAATAACACGCCAATCAGCGGATAGAGATTATCCAAACTGGCACCGGAGAATTTCAATTGCAGATCCAACCCCGCCAAATTAGCAGGATCGGTTAATGTACCCGCCACCGCCACTCGAGTGGCGCCAGAGCGCACATCTGCCTGTAATGGGAAGGGAATGCTGGCATCACTCATCGACAGCATCCCACCGATTTTGCCACTGCCGGTTAAAGGTTGCCCCTGATACTGACCATCGACTTTCCAGCCAAAGATAAAATCGGGCGCATTATTCTGCGTTTTATCAGCAGGTTGCTTGTCCTTTTTATCACTACGGGCACCGGTTACCTCGGCAAACGGCAATGGCTTACCGAGGGGATCAATCACCGCCCGCAAGTCTGCTTTTAGCACCGCATCTTTCAGATTAATCTGGCCACGGTCAAAAACAATATCATCAATGTTGACCGACCAATCAGACGCGCTACTCTTATCCCCGGCCGGACTGTTCGCCAGATTAAATGTCCAGTTGTTCTTACCATCCGCCAGGCGCATCAGGTTGGCATCCGGTTGTGTCAGCCAGATGCGCGGTATCCAGACCTCTTTCGCCAATAATGCCAACGGCGCAATACTCGCATCAACCCGTTTTAAGGTCACCATTTCTCCCGCAGGAAATGCCGTAGATTCGGTGTTACCTTCGACGGTGTTGGCCTTGTCAGCGGTTTTATCGCTGGTGAAGCCGGGCGGGTTACCCAGCACCAAATCCTCAGCGTGGATATGCGGCCACGGCACCCAGCCACGCCACGCCAGCCCGGCTCATCACCTTTACGTGACCAGTCCACACCCAGATTGCCACGAATAGCGAAAGGCCGTTGCAGCTCAGTAGAGACTTTCTCATTGATGGTTGGCTTTAGATGGTTCCAGTCGAAAGTCTTAATAAACACGATGGCTGCTACCACTAGCAGCAGAATAACCCCGACAATGCCTGTCAGCACTTTTCCAGTTTTGGTCATAACAGCTCCATGCCAGTACTCATGATGTTAATTGCGTGAATCAAAAAGTACTTTAACCATAGTCGAGAATGAAGCAACAAGGCGGGAGGGAAGAAAGGAGTGCTGATTTATTGATCCAAAAATATTAGCCACAAAACAGCATAGGGAGAGTCTGTAAACGATCAAATGACGTCGGTCGGGAGAGATAATATCCTTGTGCGGCAACAGCATCAGACTGCTGCACCATTGCCCATTCTTCTGAGGTTTCCACCCCTTCAACAATCACGCCTTTGCTATAGCTGCCCATTAAGGTCACCAGTTTGAAAAACAGTTGGTTTCCGACATCACTCTCTTGCAGCACGATAAATAGATCTCTGGCAACTTTGATGTACTCATAGCGCCAGCTAATGAATGAAGTGAAATTCGCCAGCCCACTACCGAAATCATCCAGCCATAGCCGGTCTGCTTCAGCAATATGCGCAAAGGGGGTATCAAGGGAGGTGTCGACATGCTCTAGCAATTCAAAGCGAATGTAAGGCATAGCATCGATTAACACCTTAGCTTGCAAGTCGTCCTGCATTGCCATCAGTGCCTGGCCATCAATGTTAATCGAGACCAACACCGAGTGATGTACAAATATCGCATGCCATTGTTTAACCATATTCAACTGCTCCAGCACCACATTCAAACGGGCGCTGATACTGATGGCACTGAAGTAATCTTCCGGATTCAGACGAGTATCCGGTGATGAGGGGTGAAAAACTGCCGTAAGCAGCTCGATAGCCAGCAGCGCACCGGAGGTACGATAGATAGGTTGAAAAGTGTACCGACGCTGACATTGCCGCCAGAAGCTCTGTCCTTTATTACGATCAATGGCGGCAAAGGATGGCGCAAGTAAACCTGATATTTTATTGGTCATCATCAGTTTAGTCGCCATGTTTTAGGGCACCAGACAGTCAAGGCAATGGGTATTGCCGTCAGCTTGAGTCACCCTATGATAAACGGTTTTCCTTCTGGAGATGTTATCGACTCAGGCGAACAGAACTTTATACAACAGCATGACAGATTATTCCGCCTAAGCGGGCTGGTGCGGCACATTTAAGCCATCTATAGTTGTTAATCAATACTATACCCAAGAACTTAATGGAGATGAACATGCCTTACGTCAATATTAAAATTACTCGCGAAGGCGCGACGGCGGAGCAGAAAAAACAACTGATCGCCGGAGTGACCCAACTGTTAGTCGATACACTGGGTAAAAACCCGGCGACGACCGTCGTCGTGATTGATGAAGTAGACACCGATAACTGGGGCATTGGCGGTCATAGCGTGACCGACCTGCGAAAGTCATCATAATTGTGTTCATAACGGCGGGAAACTTGTCAGTTTCCCAACCTATGTCATAAAAAATTTAAAACGTCGTTTTAATACTATTGACTCTGACCAAGCCAGCAGTGAGACTAACCTTATTTCCCTCATTGACTCACAGGCCAGCTTTCCATGACCAGCAAAAATATAGCCATTATCGGCGAATGCATGATTGAACTGTCACAAAAAGGTACCGACCTTAGCCGGGGCTTTGGCGGTGATACGCTAAATACTGCAGTGTATGTTGCCCGTCAGGTGCCCAAGCAGGACTTGAATGTACATTACGTCACGGCGCTGGGTACGGACAGTTTCAGTGATGAGATGCTAGCCGCCTGGCAGCAAGAGAACATCCACACCGACCTCATTCAGCGTATGGATGATAAATTACCCGGGTTGTACTTTATCGAGACAGACAGCACCGGTGAGCGCACTTTCTATTATTGGCGCAATGATGCTGCCGCACGTTTCTGGCTCACCAGCCCAGCGGCGGATGAAATCTGCCAACGTCTCGAAAAGTATGACTATCTGTATCTTAGTGGCATCAGCTTGGCGATTCTCGACAGCGCCTCTCGCCAGCGCTTGCTGAAATTGCTGCGCGCCTGCCGGGCTAACGGCGGCAAAGTTATCTTTGATAACAACTACCGCCCTCGCCTATGGCTGAACAAGGAAGAGACGCAAGAAGCCTACCGCGACATGTTGGCTTGCACGGATATCGCCTTCCTGACACTGGATGATGAAGACATGCTGTGGGGCGAGAAGCCACTGGAGCAGGTTATCGAACGCACACAGAATTTAGGTGTAAACGAAATCATCATTAAGCGCGGCGCAGATTCCTGCATCGTCTGGGTGAAAGAGGGTTTTGAAGCTCACCAGTATGATGTCCCCGCGGTTAAACTGCCAAAAGAAAAAGTGGTCGATACCACTGCGGCTGGGGATTCCTTCAGCGCCGGTTATTTGGCTGTTCGCCTGACGGGTGGCAGCGCACATGACGCCGCAATGCGCGGGCACCTAACAGCCAGCACCGTCATTCAGTATCGTGGGGCCATCATCCCACTGGCAGCCATGCCTGTAGTGTGATTGATAATATTTCTCGCCAGAAATCAGAATGAAGGGGAAGCGTGCCGTTGGGGTCGTAGCGACGTAAGTCGCCGGAGCGCCCCTAGGTACGGTAAACCCTTCGATCACTGAAGCCCGAACAATAGTGTCCGGGCTTATTCATAACTATTCACTCAATATTTTACTTACTGAGCTGTTGTGGGCGTCGCGGGTGCTGCCTCCGCAGAAGCCACGGTTGGAGCCGCATCTTCTGGCACCACTGTGTGTGGCGTCATAATCGCGTTATAGGCATTTTGCAGCGCTTTCACATTCACTTCTGGCTCACCTTTGGGCTGAGTCAGAATCAGCGTAGTATCTTGCGATAATTGCTGTTTCAATTCCTGATTTAGCTCCGCCAACGTCAGCCCAGACAAAAATGCCTGCCGTAGCTTCTGATACTGTTCTGGCGCAATATCCACGACACCACTTTGCTGTGAACGCAGACGTTGGCTCATCAAAACATCGGTATCAGTACGAGCATAAGTAGCAAACAATTTACTGAGTTGATCGTTTTTCTGCACCATCAATGCATCAAACTCAGCCTGACTCAGGCCATTGGTGCGCAAGCTAGCCAGTTCACGCGCCACAAAACTCATGCCCGGCGTCAGGTTTTCAGTTGGCGTATTCAAGTGGATTGCACATTGCGCACGTTGATACTGCACCCGGCAATCAAAGCCCAGTTTCAGGTTCTTTTGATCACTTTTTTCCAGCACTTGCTGAATGTGCCAGAATAGTGCCTCACGAGCTAAATCACTGCGCCAGTAGCGGCTTAATGCGACGGAGTCCTGAATCGGATGCCAAGGGGTATCCCACATTAATGATAATGTGTCTTGTGTTGCCTGCTCACTCATCAAGCTCACCGGCTCTGGTGGCAGTGGTGCTAGCATCGCAATAGGTGCCGGCGTAGTGCGCTTCCCTTTCAACTCAGAGAACGTTTTGCCAATTTGGGCCGCAATACTGCGACTATCGACATTACCCACCACATACAATGTCATGGCATCCGGGGTATACCATTGCTGATAAAACTGTTTCAGCTTCTCGACATCGACCGGTTTTGCCACTGGCTGGCCAGGATCATGCCCTATTAGAGAAGAGCCTTTAAGGCGGTAACGCCACCAAGGTTCCTGAATATTTTGCGGGAATGTGGCAATAGGATCGGTTGGGCTATTCAGCGCTGCATTGATGGTCTGTTCACTGATGGCCAGCTTGCCACTGGTATCGGATAACCACGCCAAAGCTTCTTTCATCAAATCAGGGCGGTTATTGGGCAAACTCAAACTGTATAAGGTGAAATCATAAGATGTAATAGCCGGTGGCAACGGACGATCGTTATCGACCCCTTGCTGCCATAGAGACTGAAGCTGGGCAGGAGTAAAACTCGCGCTGCTCATTAATGCCAGGCGCGGCAACAGATGGGCAAAACCAACTTGTTGTGCACTCTCAGATAATGAACCAGTATTAACGACCAGACGTAACTCTACCCGGTCGCTAGGGCGCTGCGGTGTTGCTAGCAACTGCCATGAAAACCCGTTTTCTAATTTTCCCTGCTGCCAGGCAGGATCGGGTTGTAGTGCTTCAGCCTGCACATTACTGCTGGCGGCAGCCAACAATAACCCACCAACTATGAGACGAATTCTGGTGCCCTGCATGTGAACCCCTACTTAATAAACTATCCAAATTTGACCCTTCTTACTTGAAGTTGCAGCGGTGTTAGCGGCTTTCCTTCACCCGAATCACTGACTTGAGTCAGCTCATCGGGCTTCACTCATTTGCTGCCTACCTGCAACCCCAATTACTTTGGGTATAAACAATGCAATCCTTACGTGAACCATGCGTGTTTTCATGCAAATTGTCACAGTGAGAGCGGAACGTGGGAGTGTACCATTCTGTTAGACCGCATGCTTTTGCGGATGTCACTCATCAGAGTAAAAAATAGTATCTAAATGGTAATTAACACAAGAAATGATATCGCAGAGGGGGTCAAGAGGGGCTACCGGTGGCGATAAACCACCGGTAGTCAGTTGGGTAAATCAATGACGGAATGTGATGTTTCGGGTGTATCAAGAAGAAATACTGTTCTTTATCTCATTATTCGGTAAGGTTTTATTTGATAACACCGCTTGCAGTTGGTCGTTATCCAGCTGGTTACACCATTTCGCCACAACAATAGTTGCAACCCCATTCCCCACCAGATTAGTCAGCGCACGGGCTTCAGACATAAAGCGGTCGATACCCAAAATCAGCGCCAATCCTGCCAATGGTAAATGCCCCACCGCAGAAATGGTGGCTGCCAAGACGATAAAGCCGCTGCCCGTGACTCCAGCCGCACCTTTTGAGGAGAGCAACAACACCACCAGTAAGGTCACCTGATGAATAACATCCATGTGGGTATTAGTTGCCTGAGCAATAAATACCGCGGCCATTGTCAGGTAAATAGAGGTTCCGTCCAGATTGAACGAGTAACCGGTCGGGATAACCAAACCCACCACGGACTTCTTACACCCGGCTTTTTCCATCTTATCCAGCATGCGCGGCAGCACAGATTCTGAAGATGACGTCCCTAACACGATCAATAACTCTTCTTTTATATAACGGATAAATTTGAAGATATTAAAGCCATTAAATTTCGCGATAGACCCCAGCACCACCACCACAAACAATACGCAGGTAATGTAGAAGCAGATAATCAACTGACCCAGCTGCACCAGGCTGCCCACACCGTATTTACCAATAGTAAAGGCCATTGCACCGAAAGCCCCGATAGGTGCCAGGCGCATGATCATATTGATAATACCAAAGATAACGCGGGAGAAACTCTCGATAACATTAAAGATAAGCTGACCTTTTTCACCCAGACGATGCAGGGCAAAACCGAACAGAACAGCAAACAGTAAGACTTGCAGAATGTTGCCACTGGCAAAGG
>NZ_JBLWEX010000208.1:0-16584 GCF_048323875.1 Yersinia sp. LJYL362 | reverse complement strand
CAAACAGTAAACCGCCAATCACTGCATTCGGCCCGGCCCATAGAATCTTCGGTGCGACACCCAGTTGTACATAACTGAAAATCCCAATAGCACTGACCGCCATTCCCAGAATAATCGCTTTCGCCATGTGCGTGCGCCCGGTTATCCACAGGTCACGGAAGGCAGAAGTAAAGCAAATTTGCGCCCGCTCAATCAGCAGCCCAAACCCAATCCCACATAACATGGCGATACCCAATTTTGGGTGGCGGAACAACTCAATCAATGACCAACCTAGCGCCAGAACAAACACCACCATGCCGAGACGAAAACGTCGCGCAGCCCTGGCTGGGTGCTGGGTTAATGGCGCGGCTGCTGTCACTTTTTGCAATTTCACCGGAATACGAAACAGCGGTAATAGCGTGAATTTAGCACCGAAATAGGAACCGGCTGCCGTCGCGAGCGCGAAGAACCAGGCATGCAGTGAAAACTGCGGAATACCGGTAAAGAAAGCCGCCAGATTACACCCCATTGCCAGCCGCGCACCAAAACCAGCAATAATGCCACCGACCAGTGCCTGAGCAATACGAATACCATGTTGGGGTTTACGCAGTTTCACATTGTTAGCCCACAACGCAGCAGCAATGCATCCAGCAAACATTCCAATGATCATCATGCCATCGATGCGATCCAGTGGAGTCCCTTCTAAGCCAATAACTTTAAAATAACCCCACTCTTGCGGGTGTGCGCCAAACAGCTGCATCAGGTGACCCCCCCAGCGAGTGAACTCACCAGTAACCGCCCAGAACGTACCGGTTAAACCAAAGTAATAAGTCGATAAGATACCGGCGGCAATTACCGCGGGTAGAGGGGCCCAGAAGCGCACCAAATATTGAGATTTAAACATCTGCCAGCTCACACTGACACCTCCAAAATACGTGTTGTCGCCGACAAGAGTAGGCTCATATGCCGTTGCGAGAAAATAGACCTACGTATAATAAGCCAATTATTTCTTTAATGAAGGGATGATGTATTGAAAATTAGATGTTAGCTAAAAGTTAATTTAATGAGAGGAGATATTGACTGGATGGATATGTGTCGCGGATCAATGTTGTTCATCCTCCTCCGGTGATTGATAATCCAGCGCTAAAGCCAGGCGCAAGATAGCGGCAACCGGTTCAAATAAGGTTTCAGGTATGGTATCGCCACAAACCACATCGCGATGTAATGCGCGAGCCAGTGCAATATTTTCTACAATCGGAATGCCTTGCTGTTCCGCCAATTTGATAATCAATGCAGCCCGTTCACCTTTGCCTTTTTCAATCACCATTGGAAGTGGCGCATCATCTGGGTGATAAAACAGACAAACAGCAAAATGGGTGGGATTACGCACTATCGCCGTGGAACGCTGGACATTTTTAGCGAAACTGCCGCTTTGTACCTCCTGCTGTAATTGCCGCCGCTTCTGCTTAATATGTGGGTCACCATCGCTATCTTTGTATTCCCGCTTAACCTCTTCGTGAGACATTTTCAGCTGTTTCATGGTGTTATAGCGCTGAAAAGTATAATCCAGTAGAGAGAAAACCACATAACAGGCAATCAATGCACCCAATAGCCAACTCATTAATGTGCCAAATACCGGGATCGCGCAACTACTGCCGCAATACGCCAGATAACCAAAAGAAGTGGCGTATCGCGCCAACAGATAGCCGAAAATCAGGGTTAACACCCCTACCTTTAGTAAAGATTTAATTAACTCAAACAGGCTACGCAATGAAAAGAGCTGTTTGGCATTATCGATTGGATTGATATGTTCGCCTTTAAACGCTACAGCTTTAGTTGCAAATAGCGGCCCGACCTGCGCAATTCCGGCAAGAATTGTCATCAAAATCAGCGCTCCGCCCAGGATTCCCACAATATGGATGAGCACCGCCGTGCATTCTGACCCAATACGCGCCAGTGCGAAGGTGAAGGGTTGCTGTAATTGGTTGATTGTACTGCGGATCAAAGCACCAATCTGATCAATGATGGAGTTACCCACCAGGAAAAAATAAGCCACCAGCACCACCAATTGCCCCCCAGAGGTTATCTCGACACTCTTGATGACCTGCCCTTTCTCCCGCGCTTCTCTCAGCCGTTTAGCAGTGGGCTTTTCATTCTTTTCACTACTTTCACCGCTCATTATTCCCTCCTTTTATCAATGGGATAAATGTGCTTATTTTCTGCTCGGTCTGATTAATGCCGACCAAATAATGATGTAATGCGTAAGGCAGGCTAATCAGTAATAGCAATAACGCCAATGCACTTTTGATCGGCATTGCCAGAAAAAACACATTCAGTTGTTGGGACGAGCGATTAATTAAACCTAAAGACAAATCCGCTAACACCATGACCAGCATCGCTGGCAAAGCAAAACTCAAACAGAGTTCATACATCAGCTGCCATTCACTTTGCAGAAAGTGCAGTATTGCCGAGGTGGGCTGGATACCACTACCAGAAGGTAAGATTTCATAAGAGCTATAAAGTGCTGTGAGTACCAGATTGAACCCGCCTGAAATCAGGAACAAAACCGTTAATATTTGCGTAAACAGCACACCAAAAATGGAGGATTCCATCCCCATGCTGGGATTAAACAACGTGGACATAGTGGCGCCACGTAAGGTGTCAATCAGAAAGCCCGCCATATCAATCGCCCAAAAAGGCAATGCGGCGACAAAACCAATCATCGCCCCGACCATCAGCTCGATACAAAGCACCCAAAACCACCCAGTGAGGCTATCGTGATACAGCAAGGATGTGGTGAAAAACATCGGAGTCACTGGCAGGGCGATGGCAAAAACCAGGCTATTACGCAGCAAGCTACTACCCAAACTGCGCGCCGTAAACAGAGGCAATATCAGTAACATGCCATAAGGGCGCATCATCGCCAGACCTAAGGCCCCTAGCCAGTGCAAAGAGTCATGCATATCAAGACCGCATACTGGTTATCTGCAAAAAGGTCTGCTGGGTGTAATTCAGCAATGTCGATCCCATCCAATGATAGGTAATCAATAATGTGGCGGATACAGCGAGTAATTTGATCAAAAACTGTAATGTTTGGTCCTGTATTTGGGTGAGTGCCTGTAACAAGCTGACAACTATCCCTACCACTGACGCCACCACTACCACCGGCATCGATAGCAGTAAAACTATCCATAGCAATTGAGTCGCCAGATGAACCACAATGGCGTTGCTCATGGCCACTTCTCCTGTTGGCCATTCATAAGTAAGACCCCACTAACTGCCCCAGCAACAATCCCCAGCCATCAATCAGTATGAAAATTAATAACTTGAATGGTAATGAAATCGTAATGGGAGATACCATCATCATGCCCATTGCCAGCAAAATATTAGAGACAATCAAATCAATCGCCACAAAGGGCAAATAAAGCAGTAAGCCAATTTTGAAGGCTTCAGTTAGCTGGCTCAGGGTAAAAGCGGGCATTAATATCAGCAGCGAGTTGGGTTTGATGGTGTCGCGATAGCGGACCGGCCACTTGGTTTGGACGATGTCATTGAAAAAATGAACCTGTGCTGCATCGGTATTTCGTTGTAAAAAATCGCGATATGGCTCCAGCGCATGCTCGTCAATATGATGTAGCAAAGCACCGAGATCATTGGGTAACGGCTCATCCTGTAGGCGGGCATGTACATCTAATCCGACCGGAGCCATGATAAAAATGGTTAACACCAGCGCCAAACCGTAAATGGCAATATTGGGTGGCACTTGCTGCACCCCTAATGCATTCCGCAGCAATGAGAAAACAATCGATAGTTTGAGAAACGATGTTCCCATCACCATCAGCAAGGGGAGTAATGACAGAAGAAAAAGCAGGACAATCAATTGAGAGGACGAATTCAGTAACTCCATAGTCTATTCCGCAAAAGCTGGCCTGTCGGGTAAAACAATAACCAGAGTATTTATCGGCTCAGCACTCTCTCGTATCGGGTCATGACCTGAAACGCCGCTGCGGCGTCAAGTGTGCCGGAGAAGCCACTGATCGATGCGCACGACCAACTGCTCATCACAACACAACAAACTGCCCCTGCCGACGGGCTGCCCATGCAATCGGATATTAACTTCACCGTAGAACTGAGTCTGGCATGCCAATGTTTGCCCGACAGCTAGCTGTTTAATATCTGCCAGCGGTATAGTTAAGCGGCCAATTTCCATCACCAGTGTTTGCGGTAATTGCTCGAGTTCTACCGTCTGGGGCATGTTAGGTATGGCGGCGATATCCAGCGACAGAAATGAATCAATATCGTCATTAACTTTTTGAATAGTCATGCTGTTTTCATCTTCCAGTTTGATATAAATCTGCGGTGATGCCATTTGCCATAGCCAACAGTTCCCGTGTTTCCATTTTGCAGCACAGTTAATTCGTACCCCATCCCCCGGCCTGATTTGTTGCAATTGATACAATGATAATCGACTCCATCCCACCACTAATCCCGCCTGCCACAACAGATCTTGCTCGGCGGCCTGCTCGCGGTGCCAATCAGATAAGGTTTCAGCTAACCTCGCCAAAGGCCAATCAAACAACACGCCACTGAGTTGCTGGCCTTCCAGTTCAAAAGCCAGCACCACCGCCCATTGGGGCAAAAGTGTCATCGCCACTGGCGCAGTTTCGTCAAAAGTTAACTCTGATAGCGCACCCAGCAGCGGACTAATAGCCCAAGTCGCCATAGCGTTAACCAATTCAGCCGCCAGCAAATGGGGTTCATCTGTTGCCAGCGAAGATGCCAGCCAGTTATTCCAACAGCGTTGGGATAACCAGAAACCGCATACCTTGCCGTCATAATGGAGTGGCAGGTAAATACCCTCCCCCTCGGCCTGCGCCAGTGTGGCGTAAATACCATCACTATGACGCCCACGCCCAATGATGGCGCTGAGCTGGCGTAATTCAGCCGATAGTGTCCCCACCATGGGTCACCTCCAACAAGCAAGGGAATCCCAATTGATGCAGTTGCCGCTGCCAACGAGTTTGTAAGCGCTGTAAACGTTCGACCCAGTCACGGTTGTTGTGACTGAGCACAATATGCAAACCATGAGCGGCCAGGCTGACATGAACCTGTACACCTGATAGAGGTCCACTGAGGATGCGGTAGTCAGTTTGCATCAATTTGCCCTCACCAAAAGCCGACTGCGTATGGGCCATATCCTGCATTGCAGATGAACGAGGAGGAAGATAGCGGGCAAATTGCTGTTTTTGCCTTTCATGGTCTAAGCTCTGTGGCCGCTCCCCGTTAAAGCCCCTATCACTGAGCAGTGGTAATGCGCCTTCAATATCGATTCGACTCATCTTTGATTAGCATCCGTAATTTTTCTTGTTCACGCTGATTTGTCCTTAACAGCGCCTGCTGCGACACAATGGCGTCTTGCTGTTGCTGCCTTTTAGCGGCTAACTCACGGAGCGATTGGTGTAACTGCCGTTCCGCCTGATACACCTTGTGCTGCAAGGCTCTCTGCTCCTCTGCTTGCCTCGGATTTAGTTTGCCGCGCCATTGGGCAATCCTATGTAATTGCTGGCATAACCCCTGGCGTTCTTGATGGAAACTCGCCAACTGCCGCTCTAGTTGTTGCTCTTCTTGTCGCAAGCACGTTAATTGCTGGCGTAAACGGCGCTCCTGGCGCTGGCGCAGAGTCAAAAGCCGCAGGAAAATAGTTAATGCTCGATTGATAAGCCCAATGCCTGTGCGAGCTGAACCAAGGTATGAGTGAGACCGGCGGTATCGGTTTTGCATGATGATAAAGCGCTCTCCTGTTGCAAAAAGGCGCAGATGCCTGGGTAGCGCTGTAGTGCTTCGTCAGCCTGTAAATCCTGACCTTCCTGATATTCACCCACTCGCACCAGCAACTCGATCTCCTGATAGCAGGCCTGTATATGACGCAGTTTTTGTGCCAATGCCCGATGCTCCGCACTGACAATTTGCGGCATGATACGGCTCACACTGGCGGCAATATCGATAGCAGGATAGTGCCCGGCACCGGCCAATTGGCGCGATAACACGATGTGCCCATCCAATAGCGAACGCACCTCATCAGCCACCGGCTCATTCATGTCATCCCCC
The DNA here is from genome assembly GCF_048323875.1 of Yersinia sp. LJYL362. Classification (NCBI taxonomy): domain Bacteria; kingdom Pseudomonadati; phylum Pseudomonadota; class Gammaproteobacteria; order Enterobacterales; family Yersiniaceae; genus Yersinia; species Yersinia sp. LJYL362. The sequence continues at coordinate 10,497 of NZ_JBLWEX010000208.1, read as the reverse complement.
TCAACTAGCACGGTGTAAAAAGCAGTTATGCTCCCTCGTTCACTATTGCCCGCACGCTCAAGTAACCGGGGAAGTGCGGCGAAGACACTGGTGGGGAAACTGCCCATCGCAGGGTGTTCCCCCGCAGCCAAACCAATTTCACGGGCGGCTCTGGCATAGCGAGTGAGCGAATCGGCCATTAACAGCACTTTCCCCCCCCGCTCACGGAAATATTCAGCCACAGTGGTGGCGGTATAAATACCTTTTAACCGCTCCAGCGCGGGGCGATCAGAGGTTGCTACCACCACTACTGTGCGGGCGCGGGTTTCGGGCGTTAGCACTTGCTCAAGGAATTCCCGCACTTCACGGCCTCTTTCACCAATCAGCGCCAACACGATGATATCCGCGCGACAACCGCGACATAACATGCTTAATAAGCTGCTTTTACCTACTCCGGCGGCAGCAAAAATACCGATTCGTTGCCCCTCGCCACAACTCAATACACCATCAATGGCACGAATACCGGTGGTCAATATTTGCTGAACTGGCTGACGAGTTAATGGATCAGGTGGCGGGCAATCCAGCTCACGCCAATGCCCACGAAGGGGAGGGCCAGCATCTATTGGCTCCCCCAAACCATCCAATACTCGTCCAAGCAAATCCACCCCAACTCTGACGCGATGTTCATGTCCAAGCGGAGAAATCCATTGACCACATCGTAAACCTGCGGAGGAGGCAAACGGCGACAGTAATGCTGTTTGTTGCTCAATAGCGACCACCTCGGCCAACATGTCCGGTGAGGTAATTCGGCATAACTCCCCCAGCGCAACACCGGGTAAATGGGCGCGTAGCAGAGTCGGGCCGACATCTAATATCGGCCCGCAAGATTCGATGCCGCTCGGAGGGGAAGGCAATAGGCGTAATTGTTGCTGCAACTGAACACTTAATCGCGCTATATCAGGTAGTTTCATCAAGTTCATCTCCGATAAGCTCGATGGTACCTACTACCTTAATATTCATTTCATCGCCCAGTTCCTGCCAGGAAAGTACCGGTAGCGCAAAAATATCCCGCTCAACAATTTTGCGTAAAAAGCGCCGTACATCGATGCTCGTCAACAACACCGCATCGGTATTTTCAGCAAAAGCGCCTGTTATTTTGTCGAGAAGCAGCCGCGAATGTTTATCTTCCAGCGCAGAATAGGTCCCCGCTGAGGTCTGACGGATAGACTCACGGATCAGATTCTCCGCCCCTTCCCCCAACCGCAATACTGGCAACCAGACTTTGTTTTTGCTAAATCGGCTGCACACATGACGACGTAGGGCGATACGGACATATTCGGTCAACATGACGATATCTTTCTCTTTCGGTGCCCACGCCACCAGCGCCCCGAAAATAGTGCGTAAATCGCGGATCGAAATATCTTCTTCCACCAATCTTTGCAATGTTTCTGCCACCTTGCCGACCGGCATCTGGCGCTGTAGCTCTTTGACCAGCTCGCCGTAACGCGCCTCCATAGCGTCCATCAGATAACGGGTTTCTTGCACGCCAATAAACTCAGCGGTATGCCGCTCAAGCACGCGTGTCAGGCAATGGATAATACGTTGATGCCCCTGCGCATAGGGAATGCCCAACGTGCTGGCATGACGCGCCTGCTCGGCGGGCAACCACTCAAAGCTACCCATTTTCATGCCAAGAACCTGACTGCGTGTGGCGAGCGAGGTACTGGGTTGCAGCAGTAATACATCATCAAAAGGTAATGTCAGTTTCAGCACTTGCTCTTGATAGACTCGGATCGATAATTCATTTTCAGCCAGGCTAGGATCACTGCGGACAACTACCTCGGGCAATGGCACGCCAAGATGTTCGAACCAGCGCCAACGCAAGCCATCAAGATCTCGCCCCAGATGGGGATAGCGTAAATTGGGCGCGCAATACAGCATCAATGGCACGGCTCCAGGGGTCATCGCGCTAGCCGGGGAAGGCAGTTTATCGCCACGATCACTGGCTCCAGCGCTTGGTTTCTTCTTCCGATAAAGTAAGAAGGCGGGGGTAGCGACCAGTGCTGCCAGCAGGATAAAAATCAGGAAAGGAAAACCTGGCAACAGGGCAAAAACAGTCAGGATAGCCGCCGCCAGCAACAAGGCATCGGGTTGACGCCCTACTTGTATTGCCAAGTCTTTGGCCAAACTCTGTTTATCCTGGCCAGGCACCCGGGTGACAATTATCCCAGCCGTGATCGAGATAAGTAATGACGGGATTTGAGCGCATAATCCATCCCCGACGGATAACACGGCATACGTGGTCATCGCCTCTTCGGCAGACATATTGTGTTGCAACACACCAATAGTGATGCCGCCGATAATATTCACCAGAATGACAATAATGCCGGCGATAGCATCCCCTTTAACGAACTTCATCGCCCCATCCATAGCACCAAACAGACGGCTCTCTTTTTGGACCCGCTCGCGCAGTCGCCCCGCTTCAGCCGAGTCGATCACCCCTGCTCGCATATCGCCGTCAATACTCATTTGCTTGCCCGGCATGCCATCAAGAGAAAAGCGAGCACTAACTTCAGCGACGCGCTCCGAGCCTTTAGTGATCACGATAAACTGCACCACGGTGATAATGGTGAAAATGATCAGCCCCACCGCCAGATTACCCCCGACCACAAACTGGCCAAACGCCTCGACAATTTCTCCCGCATCATGCTGTAGCAGTACCAAGCGCGTGGTACTGATAGTTAGCGCTAATCGATAAAGTGTGGTTATCAGTAACAACGATGGAAAAACCGAGAATTCAAGTGGGTCACGCAGGTAAATCGAGATCATCAACAGAATAACGGAAAATGCGAGGTTGACGGCAATCAGCACATCCACCATGACGGTGGGCAGCGGCAGAATCATCATAAAGATCGCCACCAGCAGCATAACTGCCAAAAAAACATCCTGCCGCGCAGCTATCATCATCAAACCGCGGGTCAATGCCGATTCTCTCATCGGTATTCTCCCGGCAAACGGCGGAGTAAAGCACACTGTTGCTGATATAGCTGAAACCAACACTCGGCCCCTGATGACACTGGTGGCGAGCAACTGACCATCATGCCCATTTTCAATAAATAGATACGCTGGGGAACACCATTAAAGCGTTCCAGCTGCCAACTCCTCTGGAGCAGCAGTAAGTCCTCAAGGTGATAACACCGATGTTGCACGCCGCTGGTCAATAACAATCGCCCATTGCGCCACTCAAGGAACACCAGCCGTTGCTCTATTTGCCACTCCATGCGGGAGGATAATTTAGAGCAAGGTAACTCGGCCATCTGAGTAAACAACTGAAGGTTACGGGTAACGACTAAATCCATTTCCATAACCACGCCTCGTCGAGATAGATTATTGTTTTACTGTATTGATAAGTAATGGAAAGGATATGTAGCCCACCGATAGTGGGCTATCCGGTCATGGCCTGATTCGCCAGGTTATATCTCCAATAACACCGCCAAAATTTGCTGTTGCTGCTCTTGATCATTGAAGCAATCAATCGGCATAAGGTTGAATAACTCATAAAATCGGCGAATAAATCGACTATGTGCATTGATATCCTGACCTGAAATCGCCTCAATGCGTGGTTGCAACCAGTGACTAAATAGCCAGGGCTGCCCCACCACCGCCAGCACTTCGCTCAAAATCACATCCCCATCTACCGCGCAGGCTCTTCCCATGCGGGAACAATGGTCTTCCAACCCCAGAAACATCAACAAACGGCGGAGTTGCCGCAGTGTGCCAGCCAGACGTTCACCACGCTTTGGCGGCGGTTGAGAAGACAGGTCAAATGCCACCGCGCGCATCAATACCCGGACTCGTTGCTGCCGCTTTGGCCAGCGGCTCACCTGAGCAAACCACTCTGTAATTGACAACTCACTTTGCTCAATACTCTGTGCAAACAGTTGCTTGACGGCACCCAGTTCACGGCTCTCCTTGCTGCCCAATTCCAGCAAACCAAATAATTCGATTTCCCAGCCATCACTTTCCAATAACGGCTCAAGAAGTTGCGATAGGCTGCGGCGACGTAACAGGTTATTTTTGCTGTACGCCATCATTGCGGCCAACAACAAGATTTGCTGCCCGGCTGATAACCCCCCCTGGCGAAGCTGACTGGCAAGCAAAGAAATATCCATATCAAGCGGAATATGCTTGGGCAGTAAAGAGTCCGCACTCGCGGATAACTGGGCGATTAATTTCACCAGTAACTGCTGGCGGCGCTGATTTCGCTCCTCAGCTTCAACGGATTTTTGATCTTTTAATCGGGAACCCAAACTCAACCCGATCTCTTCCATGGTTTCTTCCAACGCAGTTTGTCTGACCTCCGACAATTCTATGCAGGCTAGCTCCGTGACCGAGCGTGCGGGGGTTATTTCACCGTGTAGCCCAGCCTCATGGAGTGAAGAGCCGTGGACAGCATGTGCATCGGCGATATTATTGGCATTTATCATCTGTAAGTTCCTGATAAAGCGACGGCTCTGGTGATTCCTGAAGCCAAAGAAGAAGTTGTGACAAATGGTGCTGAAGAGAAAGTGTAAGCTGTAGCATTGATGAGCTTAATTGCGCCTGATCTTCGGCCATATTGTCATCGGCAATACATTGCACTCGCGAGCCTAAAGCAGCAGCCACTGCTGAAAGATGCTGTGGGTGAACACGTAATATCAACTCATTGTCATGCGCCAACTTTTCGACTTGCGCTCCCAAGCGGTGGATCAGAATTTGGCTCACCGCTTGTTCCCCCGCCCAGGCGGTCATCACCGAACGAATAGCAGCAAAAATAGATTCTCGGGCCTGTGTAATCAGCGCTGACTCCAGTTGCTCCACAGCCACTAACCAATGGACATGCTGTGCTAACACGTCAGTTTCCATTTGGCTGCGGGTTTGCTCGATAAGCCTATCCGCTTGTTGTTGCGCCTGAACCAGTAGCTCGGTACGTTCGGCCCGTGCCGCTTGCACAATGTCAGCCGCCTGCGCCTGGGCATCCGACAAAATATCGCGACTCTGCGCTATTTTCTGTAATTCAGCCGCAGGGATAACTGCGCCAAGGGGTAGAGCAAAGTCGAATTCTTCCACCCGAATCTGAAGCGGGTTCATAGCAAACGCTCTAAGCGGATTAACCAATCATCAACTGACAGGGATAACGCTCTGGACAGAGAAAGTGATCGCGGTAAAGGCGGTAACGAGATACACAGTGCCCGCCACACCACACAGTCACAACGGACGTGGTGAGCAAGACTTTGCCCCAACCGCAATGCAGTCGTTAACAATTGCGCGGGGCTTAATCTGGCAGGGAGATGTCCGCGATATCCCATCCCCATGAGCTGCTGAATATCACTCTCACTTAATAGCGGCGAAAGTTGCTGCCGGTAACGGCGCAAACGCAGGTAATCATCACACTGTAAATAAACCAATCCCAACGCCAGACAGCGCGCGGATAAGCGCTCCGGTTTCACAATTTGATATTGCTGTTGTTGACTCAATACGGCAGGCAGTGGTTGCTGAGGAAAATGTCGCAGGCAATTCAGTCGCGTATTTAGCGCGCGATCCATCACCACATTGCGGCCATAATGATAGCTTGCGGTATTCATCCCCGCAGCCGCCAACCATAATGGATGAGCAAATTGTGCAGGCCGCCAGGCTAATTGATGCAAATAGTGAATATCGGCGGTTAATGGCAATATCATCATTTCCTCCAGGCAATTATCGGCGCAGATAGCGCACCAAGCAGGTCGTCGACAAGCCGACTAATAACACCAGCAGCAAACCCAAGACTATTTGTAATATCGCGGCATGCCGCAATAGCCATTGCAAAGCAGCTTCCGAGTGACTCTGTTGCTGCGTCGCTGGGGCGCTGAACCGATAATTAGTCGGTTGCATCACCACACTGATCTGCGAAAAATCGATACCCGGAATACCATCTCGGATCAGATTCTTTATTTGCGGTTGATAACTCAGTAAATTCACTTCAGGTGAGTATTTGATAAACACCGACGCTGCGTGGGGAACACTGCTTTTTCCATCAGTCGGCGCGGGCATAGCAATAGTCACATCTGCTTGGATAACCCCATCCATATGGCTCAACATGCTTTCCAATTGCTGCTCTTTCAGATAGACCATCTTGGCCTGCTCTTGCCCCGGAGAGGTCACCAACTGATTCGACGGGAAAAGCTCATCTACCGAGGCAAATCGCTGACGGGGGAAACCATGTTGTCGTAGCAATTCTACGGCGTTAATAAATTGACTTTTATCGACATTTAGCGCGACTGTACCTCCCTTCTCAGACTGTTTTTCTGCCTTGATCTGGTGTAACATCAATAACGCCAACATCTGATTGGCTTCCCCTTCTGAAAGGCCGCTATACAACTCCATACCACAGCCAGAAAGGGACATAACCACCAGCAATAGCGCTATCAAACGCTGCACCCGTTTCATTGCATATTGACCAGTTTGTTGATGTTCTGCCCGACCACTCCGGCAACTTTAGCCGTTAAATCCACCGCCAACGTGGCGTGCATCCATTCAGACTGCACTGACAAAAATTGGTCTGGAGATACCATTGGCGTGACTGGCTCAACCTGCTGCAATAATTGAGCAAATTTGGCAATGTGCTGCCCGTCGGCAGGTGGCTGGGAGGGGGAATTCAACTTGAAGGCGGCGTTGATTGCATCAATTTCCATCGGATGTCCTCGGTTTAATAAAAGTGTTTATTGCGCAGGCTCACATCTTGGCGGAACCAGCAATCCCTTGTTGCAGCAAAGCCAACATACCTTGTGCTTCTTGTGAGCTGGAGGTAGCTAATAGCGCCAAGGCTTCACTCTGCTGATTAAGCCCAAATAACAGCATGGCCTCACAGACTAAACGCACTTGAGGTTCCGGAATTAACTGCGGTAATACGTTAAGAATGTCGCGAGCCTCGGCCAGTAAGCTGTGGTTGACTCCCGCCAATGCCGCCTCCACAACTAATTGGCGGCAAGGGGCTGAAAGTAGAATCATATTTTGGCAATAATCCCACTGGTCATATCCTTAATCCCCTTCATCAAAGCACTGCTGAAATTGATGTAAGATGAATATTGCTGCATAGCAAATTGCATCTTTAGCATATGCTCAGGATCTGAGGGGTTGCCGGAGGTCATCTGGTTTTGAAAATCCTGACCAATCTTATTGATGCTCTGTGCCAACCCATTAACTAAAGCATTTATATCCATAAGACCCCCTATTCCATAAGTGACCGCATATGTGACGGGCACTGTTGAAAACGACGACGAAAACTGTCAGAGAAATGAGCGTGATTACTAAAACCGCACTCCATGGCAATATCTGCCACACGCAGTCGGGTAGATAGCAGCAGCTCACACCCTTTTTTCAAACGTTGATCCAATAACCATTGCTTGGCAGACATGCCGAATTTTTCGTAAAACAAGAAATTCAATTTACGGGTCGAAATACCTAATTCATCGGCATAACGCGAAACCGTCCATGGGTTGAGGCGGTTCTTATCAAAGAACTCCAGCAATTCGTTATTAGTACCTACTATAGATTCTAATAATCGGGAGAAATAAACTGGTTCCAGCCCCAGACAATATAGATATAGGAAACGCAGCGAGGAATTTCTTTCAAAATCGACTAACTGCTGAGTGGCACAAATAATATCGTTATTGACCGGTAATATTTTGTAGCGTTCATATACGTTTTGGGGCAGATAAAATTTATTCGGCTGAACCATCTTGCTTGCAAGATCTTGATATAACGGTAACAAGTTGATGGAATGACACAATATTGAGATAAAACTACTTTGAGAAAAAGAGGATACTGTTGCCTGCTCATCAGTAATGACTAAATTCCCCGCAGGGACAGTATGGCAAATACTGTCACAACGTAATATCCCCTCTTGTCGAAATAGAATAAATTGTATTGATTTCATAATATCCCTTCGAGTGTCATTGTCCTTATGCTAGATTGACAAATAATCAGGAGAGTCGATATCCGGTATAGACCTTAAATCATATTAACAATACCCAGCGCTTCCTTCTTGGCGGGATTAATCTTTTCTTCAAGCGAATTCAATACATCCTTCCCTCCTTCAAAAATGCCTGACTGTTTTATTTCCTCTTTATCAATTTTGACTAATTTTTCTAAAATGGCTGCTTTAGTATCACTGTCATAACTCTTCAAGGTTCCTACAGTCCCTACCGCGGCAACACTTATTATAATGGCCAATGCTGAGGAATAATTATTTAAGAGAAGACATAAACTACTATTAATAACTGGATGAATAAAAAACCCGACCCCGATGAGAGAAGCCGTAATTCCCCCCCTAATAAAATACGAGGTGAAGCGGGCGATTGTTTTTGCGGTTATCGGTGAAACCTGACAATAACTAGCTAGTATAAAAACAACCTGTTGTATTGCCTCACTACCCATCGTCAATTCTTCTTTATTATTCCTGGCGCAATATAAGTTATAACTGGCACAGTAAAAATTAGCCAGTGACGCAGTAAGATTTAAACCTGCCAGAGCAGCAATAGGGGTTGTAGCACCAAAACTGCCAACAGTGATAGCAACACTAGCACCAAACGAAAGCAGAGAAGAAACTAATTCAATAGCATTGAGGAAAAATTGTTTTGTCGCTAACTTAACGCTGGCGTCTTTTAATTTATCAAGCTCAATTTTCTTAGTATTATTAGATTCTTTAACGCTAATATCGTTCTTTGAAGTAATTTCATCTCTCTTATTATTTATCATTTCCTTTACATCTGAAATAAGGATAACAGGTTTTTCACCACCTAATTTCGCCTCGTCTCTTGGTATTATGGAATTAAATGCATCGCCATAACTTGAAGATTTAGATGTTGCTGCTACACACTCTACGGCCATAGTTGTCCACCTTAAGCATGGTTTATACAAACTATATTGTCGGTTTCAGATACTATTTAATAATAGATTGGCTTTTTCAGCCGTCGGGGCGTATTCCTGGCTCAAATAACTCATTTCAATCGCGGTTTGTAATGCTTCCCTAGCATCAGCATCTCTTTCAATGGCATGAAAACAAACAGCCATTTGATAAACCGGCTCTGGATCTTTGGCCTCTAAAAGTAATGCGCAGACATAAGCACTGAGTGCCAACGTAAATTCTTGCTGCATTTGCATTGCTCCCGCCAGGGCCAAATGAAAGTGCGGTTCTAATGGGAAATATAATGTTAGCCAGGAAAAATCCTCCGCAGCAGCAACATAGTCATCCTCAAGCCAGGCCTGATAGCCTCGAGTATATCGGGCCTGCACCTCTTGTGGATCAACGCTCTGCTTATCCGTCATCATTTTCGCATTAAGAATACCTTTATTCTGTAAGGTACTATTTATTTTTGCGCAAATAGCCTGTAACTCATCAAGACTGTTCTCACTCATATCACTCCTTAGCTCACATCAAATAACAACCAGTCATCACCATCAATATTTTTACAAAATGCGCCCTTGGCAATAAGTATTTTAACCAGCCGATTACGTATTGATTGAAATATAGGGTTGGCAATATTATCAATAACCATCATTCTAACTATCGATAGCTCAGCAACATTCATACTTAAATGATGTAAAAAATTAAACAATTTAAGAAAATTACCGGGAAGACCATTTTCAACCGTAGACTCGAGAGAACAAATAATAAACTCCCCATACTCAACTCGGTAAATAACATGATAATCATAAAGGCAAAACTCATACCCAATTTTTATAGCGCTATTTTCAAAGTAAGCTATTTTAACCGCGCAGTTTTTATCATTTAAATATTGTTCTATATTGAGTGAATTGGATCTCATAACTTCACAGCTATGGCGATCTGGCCCATCATACTGCTTATATTATTACTTAAATCTTTCATATTTTGCCGTAACTCACTTATCTTGTCTGACAACTCACTTATGTTTTTATTATAAGATTGTGCCCCACTGTTTTGCAGATCACTCGTCATGCGCTGCAGGTCCGCTTGAAGAGTCATTTGCCCTTCGGCCAATTTACTGCTGCCTACCTCGAGTTGCCCAAGTGCTGAGCTACCATGTATTGCTATATCACCCAGTTTTAAACTTGCCACAGCACCTAATCCGCTGGTTACGCCAGCAAGAATAGAGCAAACACCACTAGCAATAGTACCAGTTGCTGTTTTATCAATCGCATCACGTTTATTCTGTATTGAACTGATTTGAATATCCCAACCTAGCATTTGTTGTTTCTGGCTATAGGCATTGAGCATATCTCGGTTTTTTTTAAATAAAATATTCATTTGAAAAATAATGTCTGATAAATCAGACATTATATCTTCAATACTATTCCCAGCATCTGTACTATCCTTCCCAGGATAAATTTTATTTTCCTCAGATAGTGTTATTTGATGGTTGACTATCATATTCATAATAACCTCTCTATATTAATGAGCCTGCAATACTTACTTGTAACAGACCATTCTGACGAATATTGTCATTGAGTTTTGTT
>NZ_JBLWEX010000207.1:0-16581 GCF_048323875.1 Yersinia sp. LJYL362 | reverse complement strand
CTATCCGTGCCGCAGTATTCCATGAAGGTTTATCACTGATTGAACGTGACCGCGCGGCGGCCTATTTTGCCTCCGAAGAAGACGGCGCACAGGTATTATTGTGTTCAGAAATCGGCTCTGAAGGGCGCAACTTCCAGTTTGCCTGCCAACTGGTGATGTTCGATTTACCGTTTAACCCAGACTTGCTTGAGCAACGTATTGGTCGTCTGGATAGGATCGGCCAAAACCGTGAAATCCAGATAATGGTGCCGTATCTGGAAAATACCGCGCAGGCGGTACTGGTGCGCTGGTATCACGAAGGTTTGGATGCTTTCGAGCACACCTGCCCGACGGGCCGCACTATTTATGACAGCGGCTATCAAGAATTGATTACTTACCTGGCAACACCAAGTGAGCAGGAAGGGCTGGATGAATTTATCCACACCTGCCGCCAACAGCATGAAGGGCTGAAACTGCAATTGGAACAGGGCCGTGACCGCTTGCTGGAGATGCACTCCAACGGCGGTGAACATGGGCAAGAACTGGCACAAATCATTGCGGATCAAGACAATGACGTCAATTTAGTCAGTTTTGCGCTAAACCTGTTCGATATTGTCGGGATCAACCAAGAAGACCGCAGCGACAATTTGATTGTGTTGACCCCATCTGACCATATGTTGGTGCCGGATTTCCCCGGATTACCACAAGATGGTTGCACGGTGACATTTGATCGCGAACAGGCATTATCGCGCGAAGATGCTCAGTTTGTCAGTTGGGAACACCCAATCATCCGCAACGGTTTGGATCTGATCCTCTCCGGCGATACAGGCAGTTGTGCAGTTTCTTTGTTGAAAAACAAAGCATTGCCCGTGGGTACTCTGCTCGCTGAATTGGTCTATGTGGTTGAAGCGCAAGCGCCAAAACACTTGCAATTGACCCGCTTCTTACCGCCAACACCGGTACGGATGCTGATGGATAAGAACGGCACCAATTTGGCCGCACAGGTTGAATTTGAAAGCTTCAATCGCCAGTTGAATGCCGTCAATCGCCATACCTCCAGCAAACTGGTCAACGCGGTTCAGCAAGAAGTTCACGCAATGTTGCAACAAGCAGAAGCGCTAGTTGAAGAACAGGCGCGTTTGTTGATTGAAGCGGCCAAGCAGGAAGCGGACGATAAACTGAGCACCGAACTGGCTCGTTTGGAAGCCCTGAAAGCGGTTAACCCTAATATTCGCGATGATGAAATAGAGACGTTGGAACATAACCGTAAAATGGTGCTGGAAAACCTCAATCAGGCGGGTTGGCGTTTGGATGCTATTCGTCTGGTGGTGGTCACGCACCAGTAATTTATCAGAGTGGTATTCAAGTTACAGGATACCACTCTGACTCATAACTGATGATTATCACGGCTGTCATGCATATAGCATCAGCATCAGCATCAGCATCAATTCTAATCCACCTCTAAGTCTTTCTGACGGCGTCACCTGATAAAACCTTACTTTCCGACTTTCTATCCTCTCATTTCGTTACACCGCGATTGCGGATAATTGGATCACCATCCAATGATAGCAACAGAACGAAATAATTTAGACCCTCGTCTATTTAGACAAATTTAAATTAATAATGCACACTCATTATTAATATCACACTTATTTTCAGAATTATGCTCGATTGACATTTAAAATTAACTTGTTTTTAGTTGTTACTTTCGCTGACTAAATGAATACCCATTTATAATAAGTGGTTTAAATCTGTCACCTGATAATAATAAACAAACCTTAAATGAAATTTCATGTAGGAAAATTCCCACATGAAGTTCTCTTGTGTTCCGATATATAAAGTATGTTACATGTTGTTTAATAGCCCATCAAATTTGTAACTTAAGTTCACTCATGGTGTCACTAATGTATCTCTTGTGATTTACTCCAGAATCGCTGGATACAGTAATAAATTTGCTGTGATAAAAACATAGTATGTGCTTGTTTTATTAGTAAATAGTTAAATTAATCATATTATTTCTTGTGTCTAAAGTGTTAATACCGATGAGCCTTAATATGACTGTTTTATCTATATACCAACAAATATCCACTCACAGACTTCAGTCACAACAACAATTTCACCATTTTTATGGCAGATCTCCCGTACTTGATACATCGGAGCAATGCCGTTTAATTCATAAATACAAATAAGCGTATTTTGTTATTTTTATTCATTATTGACTTATAGAGCATAGATAAGTATGAGTTTGCATCGCGTATCATCACTACATCAAACCAAATCGTTAAATAAAACACGAATTTCGAAATCAGTCATCTGGGCAAATATTGTCATCCAGGCCATATTTCCGTTAAGTATTACATTTACCCCAGCAGTCATGGCGGCAGGAGCCGTCGCCACGGGTGAGACCCAGCGTTCGGCCTCACAGGCTGAACAGTCTACCGCCGATGCAGCAACACGCTTGGCATCAATATTGGCCGATGGTGATTCAGCCAAACAAGCGAGTTCCATTGCACGTGGCACCGCCTCGAGTGCGGGTAATGAAGCATTGCAAAAATGGTTTAATCAGTTTGGTAGTGCGAAAGTACAACTCAATCTGGATGAAAAACTGAGTCTTAAAGGCAGCCAACTCGATGTGTTGCTGCCACTGACCGATAGCCCAGATTTGCTTACCTTTACTCAGTTGGGTGGCCGTTATATTGATGACCGCGTGACAGTAAACTTTGGCTTGGGCCAACGCCATTTCTTTGCCCAGCAAATGCTGGGCTACAACTTATTTGTTGATCATGATGCCAGCTATAGCCATACCCGTATTGGCGTCGGTGCTGAATATGGTCGTGATTTTATTAATCTGGCCGCTAACGGCTACTTTGGTGTTAGTGGTTGGAAAAACTCGCCCGATCTCGATAAGTATGATGAAAAAGTCGCAAACGGCTTTGATATCCGCAGTGAAGCTTATTTGCCCACCTTGCCACAACTGGGTGGCAAGCTGATATATGAACAATATTTTGGTGATGAAGTGGGTTTGTTTGGCGTAGATAATCGTCAGAAAAACCCGCTAGCGGTCACAGTAGGGGTGAATTACACCCCAGTTCCTTTAGTAACTGTAGGTGTCGACCACAAGATGGGCCGCGCCGGAATGAATGACACCCAGTTTAATCTTGGTTTTAACTATGTATTTGGTACGCCTCTGGCACATCAACTCGACTCTGATGCAGTAGCAATTAAACGTAGCCTAATGGGTAGCCGCTATAATCTGGTCGATCGTAATAATCAAATTGTAATGAAATACCGCAAACAGAATTTGGTCACCCTAGAGTTACCAGCACGTGTTAGTGGTGCGGCAAGACAAACAATGCCATTAGTGGCAAATGCCACGGCGCAACAAGGTATTGATCGTATTGAGTGGGAAGCCAGTACCTTGACGCTCGCCGGTGGGAAAATGACCGGCAGCGGCAATAATTGGCAGGTAACATTGCCAAGCTATCTGGCGGGCGGTGAGGGTAATAACACTTATCGTATTAGTGCTATTGCTTACGACACTCAGGGTAATGCTTCTCCGGTTGCTTACAGCGATATCGTGGTAGACAGCTATGGGGTGAATACTACCGCTTCTGGCCTGACCGCTTCACCTGAGTCTATGCCAGCCAATGCCACAGCAAGCAGCGTGATTGAACTTAATATTAAGGACAACAACAACCAGCCGATTACCGGGATTGTCGATGAACTGACATTCTCTCTTGAACTGGTAGAATTACCTGACTCGAAACGCGCCAGAGTTGCACGTGCCGCGCCATTGCCAAGTGTTGAACATTCGATAACGCAAATCAGCGAGTCAGCGCCTGGGGTTTATCAGGCCACACTCACCGCCGGCAGCAAACCACAACTGATTAATATCAGCGCTCAGATTAATGGTGTGCCATTGAGTGATGTGAAAACTAAAGTTGCCATGCTTGCCGATGAGAGTACTGCGACAATTCAAGATAGCAGTCTGCAAATTGTGACTACTGGTAGCATTGCCGATAATACTACGGCGAACCAGGTGAAAGCGGTAGTTGTCGATGCTTATGGCAATAAATTGTCAGGTGTTACAGTCAATTTCACCGTAGATGCTAATGCTAACATTGTTGCGACTACAATCAGTGATAAACAAGGGATTGCAACGGCAACTATCACCAGTTCCAAAGCGAATAGCTACACGGTTAAAGCCGAACTAAACGGTGAAACACAACAGGTTGATGTGAACTTTATCGCGGATGCCGGCAGTGCCACTCTGGATGGCAGTGCTGAACATAAACTGCAATTGGTTACTGACGGTCAACCTGCCGATGGTAGCAGCACCAATATGGTAAAACTGACGGTGGTGGATAAGTTCGGTAACACCGTGCCTAATATCAATGTCGCTTTCAGTACCACGAGCGATGCAACAATCAGTGAATTTACCGCCACCGATGCTCAGGGTGTCGCTACCGCGAAAATACTCAGTACCAAGCCGGGTAACTATACGGTGACGGCAAAACTTAATGGTATGGAGCAACAGGTAGATGTGAAGTTTATCGCTGATGCGGCGACAGCCCTCATTACTGCGGATAACTTTACCGTGGAAGTGAATAATCAAACAGCAGGTAGCGGGACTAACCGGGTGCAAGCCATCGTGCTGGATAAACAGGGAAATCCCGTCCCTAATATGACCGTGACTTTCACAGCGACCAATGGTGTGACGGTAAAAACCGCTTCAATACAAACAGATATTGATGGTAAAGCGGCAACCGACCTGACCATGACTAATGTAGGTGGTACCATCAGTACGGTAACAGCTGCGATGACTAACACTGCGGGTGTCAGCAGTTCTCATGATAAAGAGGTGACGTTCTATCCTGATTTCTCTAAAGCAACACTGAATACCCCGGTGAATGCTTATAGCGGCTTCAATGTGAGTAGCGGTTTCCCAACCACTGGGTTTAAAAACGCCAACTTCCAATTAGCACCCCACGGTAATGTGGCTAATAATAGCAACTATGAGTGGGCCAGCAGTGATACTAACATCAGTGTCAGCAGCTCGGGTTTGGTTAATCTTGACAATGACACGACGGGAACAGTCACAATTACTGCAACCTGGAAACAAGACAAGAGTAAAGTATTCACTTATCAGTTTACGTTAAACGCTTGGGTTGGCGACTATAATTCGACCACAGTGAGTTGGGCGGTAGCCAATAGTGCATGTGCTGCTCAAGGGCTGAGATTGCCAAATGAGAATGAACTGTCAACCGGTGGTACGGCACGTGGTATCGGTACTTTCTTTGGTGAATGGGGGAATCTGAAGAATTATCCTGACTTCCCGTCAGCATCAATTATCTGGACATCAACCAGTGGCAATGATTTCCATCCGGACACCGGGATATCACATGCAGGTGGTAACGGCAGTCTGGCTTATATGTGCGTCAGATAATCACGCCACTGGCCTAACCCACCATTGAGGGTTAGGCTGTCGCTAACAGGCTAAGCAGTTAGCAGACTTATCAGTACCAAGGCCAGCGGCTAATCCCGCTGGCTTTTTTGCAAGTTCACTATGAGCAGAATTCGTAATGGGTTTAAAGTTCGTTTCTGGAATGTATTAGAGTGGGTCAATAAGCTGGAATTGGACAAGAAGGTGATATTTCAAACTTGCTTTAACAGCAAGGGACGGTGAACGGGCGTCATGATAAATGCGAATGGTTCAACCGAGATGAAAAAGCCTCTTCTGAGGCTTTTAATCATTAGACGTCAAAATCATCAGGGAATTCTGACCTAAGCTTTTCCTGCCGCTTTTGGTAACTATCGGGATTTTCCTGATGAGGAAGCTGAACTTTCAAACCACCCCCTATCTGATCGGCGATATAGACAGCGGAGCCTATCCTATCGGCAAAAATTGGATCCATAACGTCAAACTCCTTGGCTGCATACATGCCCATAGTCATTTTATGGATCCGACTTTTATCTTTTTCCTCGCCGGTAATGACGTTATGCAGATAAATCAACTGTTGAACGATGGAGTTATACATGGGTTCAAGCGTCTCACCACCAATAACGTTATACTTAATGTGATGATGGCGTTTCTGAGCCAGACGTAATGCCCTGTCCACGTAATCTAAAGCGGTATCGTTGGTCATTTTTTCGGACTCCATCCGTCTTTATTGGTACTGAACCATTGTATGCCACCGCCTTCAGTCTGGAAAGGCACTTTAGGGACTGACCAGGTATCCAGTGCTGGATTAGCGGTACTGCGCAACATCTGCATCGGCTGCTGTGATTGATAGGTCGTCGTCACTTTAGGTACCTTGATATCGGTGCCGCGCAAATTCCCTTCCGGGTTGATGCCGAGTTTGGTGGGTGGAATATTTTTATTTAATGAATACCAATTGCCTTGCCAATTACCCGGAGCCTGATTCTGGTAAGCCAACTTACCCTTGTTAATGGATTCGATCGATACCGTCTCGTTAAGATTAATTCCTTTTTCTAGGTATGCGATTTGTTCTTTAGGAATACCCTCTTTATGCATGAAATCTCTTACAATCTGCCTATTACCTCGAATATTGATATCGTGATTGATATCACCACTTCGACCAAATTTGTCATTAAGGTAAGCATGTCTGTCTGAAACGGTACTGGACTTCTTCATGGTGGAACGTTTGGATAACGTTGCTATCTGCCGGACAGTATTTAATCTTCCAAGACGAAGACCCGCTGCGATTGAAGCGCTTGCAATGAGTAAGCCTTTAGACTCATCATTCATGACCTGCTCAAATCCTTTATTCGCATCACCGCCTAAATCTTTAGCTGTTTTCGCAAAGCCTTCAATATTTCCGTTGTAAATTCCGCCAAGAGCCAGCAGACGACCCGCAGCCTTGCTGTTGATCGTACGGAAGGCTTGTGGTTCTGGTAAATCCGGCGCAGAAGCACGTACCAAACGCTGAACTTGTGTTGGTCGTGGTTTGCCTCCCGAGTGCCGATAATCCCTTCGACTCACCGACTTACTGTATTCAGTAGTAATTCTTTTCGCACCATCAAAACGAAAAGCAAGCGGATCGGTGCAAATCAGCACACCCTCTTCATTGATGTGAAAGAGCTTTGCAGGGCCATGTATATCACTCAACATGACTACTTCACCAGAAAACACCATTTTTTCCAG
Organism: Yersinia sp. LJYL362; assembly: GCF_048323875.1. Lineage (NCBI taxonomy): Bacteria > Pseudomonadati > Pseudomonadota > Gammaproteobacteria > Enterobacterales > Yersiniaceae > Yersinia > Yersinia sp. LJYL362. The sequence continues at coordinate 9,437 of NZ_JBLWEX010000207.1, read as the reverse complement.
TTTCTCTTTTTCACGCGACCCGCGAGAGGAAGCCTGGGTATGGTAAGTCCGGCTTTCACGCATGTTAATGATATAGCGACTGGTGTGGTGACCATCATCAAATTCATACTCACGGCAAATCCGTGACCAGCCTGCATATGCACTGACTATACGTTCATAATCTTCAGGTGGAAGATTATCTCTTGATAGGTTGTACAGATAGATACCCGGTAGACTGAGGCTCATTTCAATATCTTCCGAAATGAGTCATGATACCAAGCGTGGATGGGTAGATATTTAGGGGGCCAGTGCCGGTGGTTATATTATCGTGAATATTCATTGTTCCCTCAGTATTAACATTCCATTTAATTATGGTTAATATTAACACATTCAGAACATCGAGAAAATAATCAGGTATCGCCACAGGCAATGATAAAGCTACATTTTGACCTACGGTAAAGTGTAGGGTTTGATGGTTTTTAGTGGGATTTAATGAGACGACAGATTAAAATTAAAAACATTTAAAATCAAACAATTAATCCAATAAACCTGATAAGCAGCAGTTGGAAAAAAGTATATATGATAGTTTTGTATCAGGATCAGCACATCATGGTGGTCAATAAAGCCAGTGGTTTGCTGTCCGTTCCGGGCCGCGCGCCAGAGAATAAAGATAGCGTGATGACCCGTATTCAGGCCGATTTCCCGACGGCTGAATCTGTTCACCGGCTAGATATGGCGACCAGCGGCGTCATTGTGGTCGCGTTGACCAAAGCGGCAGAGCGTGAGTTAAAGCGGCAATTTCGTGAACGCGAGCCGAAAAAGTCTTATATTGCACGGGTTTGGGGCCATCTGGCACAAGATGAAGGGTTGATTGATCTGCCGTTAATTTGTGACTGGCCGAATCGGCCAAAGCAGAAAGTGTGTTATGAAACCGGTAAACCCTCGCAAACACTGTATCAGGTGCTATCCCGGGATGCTGACGGCAGCACGCGAGTCAAGTTATCCCCCATCACCGGGCGCTCACATCAGTTGCGGGTTCATATGCTGGCGATAGGCCATCCCATCCTGGGTGATGGCTTCTACGCCCCTCCGGAGGCTAAAGCAATGGCATCGCGGTTACAGTTACATGCGCAGGAATTATGTATTACCCACCCAGAATTTGGGACGGTAATGCATTTTAAATGTGAACCCGAATTTTGATTTCTCAGTAGAAGGTAGCTTCAAAATCAAACCAGATCGGAACAGAGGTTCCGATCTGGTTTTAGCACTGCGGACACAACAACGCTTACTTGAATCCCTTCTCGCGCTTGATCAAGTCATACGCGGCCTGGATCTCTTGGGCTTTTTGCTTGGCCATCTCCATCATTTCAGGCGGCAACCCCTTCGCCACCAGCTTATCTGGATGATGTTCCCCCATGAGTTTACGATAAGCACGCTTGATGGTGACACTATCATCAGTGCTGCTGACGCCCAGTACTTTGCAAGCATCCTCTAAGGTCGGGCCATGTGGTGCTCGCTGGTAGCCCCCTTGAGAGTATCCTCCCTGCTGGCCCTGCCAATCACCACCACCGCCGAACTGACGCCCGCCTTCAATCATACTCAGGAACTGATCAAACTGACCACGGGAGATCCCGAGTTCTTCAGCAATGACATACAACACTTGCCGTTCGTTGGGATGCAAAGAACCGTCTGCAAATGCGGCCTGTAACTGAATTTCCAGAAACATCCGAATTAAATCAAAACGACCAAAGCAAACTCCGCGTAATTCCTGCAACCGCTCACGTAACGGGAACCCACTCTCTTTCCCCTCACGAAATGCTTGCTGTGCCGCTGTTCTAGCCTCGCCATGCAATTGCATTCTATCCATCAATTGGCTGGCAAGTTGAATATCAACCTCCGTTACCCGACCTTTAGCCTTGGTTAAATGCCCCATGACCTGAAAAGTGGTGCGGAAAAAAATTAATTGTCGTGTTTGTTGATCGGCAAAATAGCCGCGGCGCTTTGTGCTACGCGCCTTGTCGACCATATGGCCAACAAGCAACCCCAAGATTGCACCCCAGCCGCCACCGGACAGAAAGCCCAGTATTAGACCGAGCAGTTTTCCCCAATACTGCATATACTCCTCAATTCATCATGCCGTCAGTCAAAATTTGCATTATCATACTCGGCATTCAGCTCAGCGCCTAACAGCGAGACGTGTAAACGGCCGGATTTAACACTAGCGCAACTGTGATGAGTAATATAGTCTCAGACCGTTTGCCGGCATGATGCCCCCCGATGACGGAACACCAAAACCGCGTATGAAAAAAAGATTCCCAACACTGCTGGCCACATTGATATGGACGGCACTATATAGCCAGCACACTCTGGCTGACCTTTCCGAGCAATGCATGCTTGGCGTACCTACCTATGACCAACCTTTGGTTACAGGCGATCCAAATCAGCTACCGGTTCGTATTAATGCGGATAAAACCGAAGCCAATTACCCGGACAATGCCCTATTTACAGGCAATGTTATTGTCCAACAAGGTAATAGCACGTTAACGGCCAATCAGGTGGAGCTGACGCAGGTACAAAAACCCGGCGAAGCTATCCCGGTTCGTACCGTAACAGCCACTGGCGACGTTAATTACGACGATCCGCAAATCAAGTTGAAAGGCCCGAAAGGCTGGTCAAACTTGAATACCAAAGACACTGATATGGATAAAGGCAAATATCAGATGGTCGGTCGTCAAGGCCGTGGTGATGCGGATTTAATGAAATTACGGGGTCAAAACCGCTATACCATTTTAGAAAATGGGACATTCACCTCCTGCTTGCCGGGTGATAATAGCTGGAGTGTTGTCGGTTCAGAGGTTATTCACGATCGTGAAGAACAGGTTGCAGAGATCTGGAACGCCCGCTTTAAAATCGGCAAAGTACCGGTGTTTTATAGTCCGTATATGCAATTACCGGTCGGTGATAAACGCCGCTCAGGTTTCCTGATCCCTAATGCGAAGTACACCAGTAATAACGGCTTGGAATTTATGCTGCCGTATTACTGGAACATTGCGCCAAACTTCGATGCCACCATTACCCCCCATTACATGGAGCGGCGTGGTTTGCAGTGGCAAAATGAGTTCCGTTATTTGTTGGCTCCCGGCTACGGTACCATGGCATTGGACTGGCTGCCGAGTGACCGCTTATATCACGGTGCTGATGGTACCGAAAAAGACCCCACTCGCTGGTTGTACTACTGGGGCCACTCTGGTGTGATGGATAAAGTTTGGCGTTTTAATGTCAACTACACCCGTGTCAGTGACCCCGATTACTTTACCGACTTAACATCAAAATACGGTTCGACCACTGACGGCTACGCCACACAAATTTTCAGTGTCGGTTATGCTGACCAAAACTGGGATGCCACTCTGGCGTCCAAACAGTTCCAGGTATTTACCACCGGCGGTAACAATAATGCTTACCGCGCCCAGCCACAGCTGGACATGAATTACTATAAAAATGATATTGGCCCGTTTGATCTGCATGTCTATGGTCAGGCCGCCAAGTTCACCAGTGTTAATCCGGAAAATCCGAAAGCTGATCGTTTCCATATCGAACCGTCAATTAACCTACCGCTAGCCAACGGCTGGGGGAGTTTAAATACTGAGGCTAAATTACTGGCAACGCATTATCAACAAGACATTCCCAACGGCTTCGCCAGCAATTACAAAAACCAAAATGGTCAGGATGCGACGGTTCCAGGCCTAAAAGATTCGGTTAACCGCGTGATGCCGCAATTTAAAGTTGATGGCAAAGTGGTATTTGATCGGCCAATGGATTGGGCCAAAGACTTCACCCAAACATTGGAACCGCGCGTACAGTATCTCTACGTTCCTTACCGGGATCAGGATGATATCTATATTTACGATACTACGCTGATGCAATCAGACTACTCTGGCCTGTTCCGTGACCGCACATACAGCGGCCTGGATCGTATCGCTTCAGCAAATCAAGTGTCGACCGGTTTAACTTCTCGCATTTATGATGATGAGCTGGTTGAACGTTTTAACGTCTCAGTGGGTCAAATCTATTACTTCAGCCGTTCGCGGACGGGTAATAGCGAAAGCATTGATAACAGTGATGATACTGGTAGCTTGGTTTGGGCAGGGGATACATTCTGGCGCATTAGCGATCAACTGGGCCTGAAAGGCGGAGCACAGTATGATACCCGGTTGGGGAGTTTGACCCTCGGCAATGCGGTAATGGAGTATAGGAAAGACGCCGAGCGTATGATTCAATTGAATTATCGCTATGCCAGCCCTGAATATATTCAAGCGGCAGTACCAAACGTGAAAAGCCCGGGTTACCAACAGGGTATTTCTCAGATTGGTACCACCGCCAGCTGGCCGATTGCTGACCGCTGGGCATTGGTTGGGGCTTATTACTACGATACCAAAGCCAATCAGCCTGCCAGTCAATTGGTTGGCGTACAATACAATACTTGTTGTTGGGCAATTAACTTAGGTTATGAACGGAAAATCACTGGTTGGAACAACCAAAATGAAACCAGTAAGTATGACAACAAATTCAGCTTTAACATCGAATTACGTGGTCTGAGCAGCGACCATAATCTTGGGACGGCGCAAATGCTTGGCTCAGGTATACTGCCTTATCAAAGTGCATTCTGATACTGTGTAACACACTGAATACAGTGAATTTTAACCCGCAAAAGCGGATTACATAAATGGAAAAGGTATGAAGAACTGGAGAACGCTTATTCTCGGATTGGTTGTCTGTGCCAATACCGCGTTCGCAGCACCACAAGAAGTTGATAAAGTTGCCGCTGTGGTTGATAACGGCGTTGTTCTGCAAAGTGATGTCGACGGTCTGTTACAATCAGTGAAACTGAATGCACAGCAAGCTGGGCAACAAGTTCCGGATGATGCGACATTACGTCATCAAATTCTTGAGCGCCTGATCATGGATAATATCCAATTGCAGATGGCCAAGAAGATGGGCATTACCATCAGTGACCAAGCGCTGGACAAAGCTATCGCTGACATTGCCGCGCAAAACCGTATGACGCCCGCGCAGATGCGTAGCCGTTTAGCCGCCGATGGTCTGAATTACGATACCTACCGTGAGCAAATCCGCAAAGAGATGCTGACGTCAGAAGTGCGTAACAACGAAGTGCGCCGCCGTATTACTATTCTGCCGCAAGAAGTTGAGTCGTTAGCCAAACAAATTGGCAACCAGCCCAGCGGTGATGCCGAACTCAATCTGAGCCACATCCTGATCCCACTGCCAGAAAATCCATCTCAACAACAAGTTGATCAGGCTGAAGATCTGGCCAATAAATTAGTATCCGACATTAAAGGCGGGGCTGATTTTGGTAAATTGGCTATCGCAAACTCGGCTGACTCTCAGGCGCTGAAAGGCGGCCAGATGGGTTGGGGTAAATTGCAGGAATTGCCTTCTCTGTTTGCTGAAAGACTACAATCGGCGAACAAAGGTGATGTTGTTGGTCCAATCCGTTCCGGTGTTGGCTTCCACATTCTGAAAGTGAATGATATTCGTGGCGCTGATAAAACTATTTCAGTTACCGAAGTTCACGCGCGTCACATCTTGCTGAAACCCTCACCGGTAATGACCGATGATCAGGCCCGAGCCAAGTTAATGGCTGCGGCTGCAGATATTAAGAGCGGCAAAGCCAACTTTGCTACAATAGCTAAAGAGATCTCTCAGGATCCTGGTTCTGCCATGCAGGGTGGTGATTTAGGTTGGGCTGCGCCAGATATTTATGATCCTGCATTCCGGGATGCGCTGATGAAATTGCAAAAAGGCGAAATTAGCGCACCTGTTCATTCCTCTTTCGGCTGGCATTTAATTCAGGTTGTTGATACCCGTCAGGTCGACAAAACTGATGCAGCACAGAAAGATCGGGCGTACCGTATGCTCTTTAGCCGTAAGTTTGCAGAAGAAGCTCAAACTTGGATGCAAGAACAGCGCGCTGCAGCTTATGTGAAAATTCTTGATGGTAGTGATGCAAAACCACAATAATCGTATTGTTATTACCCCCGGCGAGCCTGCCGGGGTTGGGCCGGATTTGGTCGTCGCCCTGGCACAGCAGGATTGGCCTGTTGAGTTAGTGGTGTGTGCTGATCCGGCCTTGCTGCTTGCTCGCGCTAACCAACTTAACCTGCCACTACAGCTACGTGAATACCAGCAAGATAAGCCAGCATTGGCACAACGAGCTGGCACTCTGACTATTTTGCCTGTGAAGATAGCGGCTGAAGTGATACCAGGCCAGCTTGATGTCAAAAACAGCCACTATGTAGTGGAGACACTCGCTAAAGCCTGTGATGGCGCAATCAGTGGCGAATTTGCCGCATTAGTCACCGGCCCGGTACAAAAAAGTATTATCAATGATGCAGGTATCTCTTTTATCGGGCATACCGAATTCTTCGCCGACCGCAGCCACTGCTCACGGGTGGTGATGATGTTGGCAACAGAAGAGCTGCGGGTCGCGCTGGCGACCACTCACTTGCCTTTACTGGCAGTACCTGGGGCAATAACACCAGCCAGCCTGCATGAAGTGATCTCCATTCTTGATAATGACCTGAAAACCAAATTTGGTATTCACCAACCACAGATTTACGTGTGTGGACTTAATCCTCATGCGGGCGAAGGGGGTCATATGGGCCATGAAGAGATCGATACGATAATTCCCGCGCTAGATGCATTGCGTCTGCAAGGGATAAACCTTATCGGTCCACTCCCCGCAGACACACTATTTCAGCCCAAATATCTGCAACATGCAGATGCCGTTCTGGCCATGTATCATGATCAAGGGCTACCCGTACTGAAATATCAAGGATTTGGTCGGGCGGTCAATATTACGCTCGGGCTGCCTTTTATCCGCACATCTGTGGATCACGGTACCGCTTTAGAACTCGCCGCAACCGGTTCTGCCGATGTTGGCAGTTTCATTACGGCATTAAACTTAGCCATTAAAATGATAAATAACAGCAATGAATAATAGAGTCCACCAAGGGCATTTTGCCCGCAAACGCTTTGGACAAAACTTTTTAAACGATCAGTTTGTCATCGACAGTATTGTCTCCGCTATCCATCCGGTTCCAGGTGAGGCGGTTGTGGAGATTGGCCCCGGTTTAGGCGCATTAACTGAACCTGTAGCTGCTCGTATGGATCACATGACTGTTATTGAGTTGGACCGCGACTTAGCGGCTCGCCTAGCCAGTCATCCTCAGCTGAAAGACAAGCTCACTATCCATCAAGAAGATGCGATGAAAATCAATTTTTCTGAATTAGCAGAGCATGCAGGGCAGCCATTACGGGTATTTGGTAACTTACCCTACAATATCTCGACCCCGCTGATGTTCCATCTTTTCAGCTATACTTCTGCTATTCGTGACATGCATTTCATGTTGCAAAAAGAGGTAGTTAATCGCTTGGTTGCCGGGCCTAACAGTAAAGCTTATGGTCGTTTGACCGTCATGGCGCAATATTACTGCAACGTCATCCCTGTGTTGGAAGTGCCGCCAACTGCCTTTACTCCAGCCCCAAAAGTGGATTCAGCTGTAGTGCGTCTAATACCGCATGTGAACACACCTAATCCGGTCGGTGATGTGCGTATGCTTAGCCGCATTACGACACAAGCGTTCAACCAACGCCGAAAAACCGTGCGTAACAGCTTGGGTGATCTATTCACTCCAGAGCAGTTAATCGAATTAGGTATTGACCCGATACTGCGGGCAGAAAATATTTCGGTAGCGCAATATTGTAAGCTGGCTAACTGGCTTTCAGCTCAATCAACACCGCAAGAATAAGCAGGAGCACATTATGATTGAACAGCCCCGCGTTTGTGTACAGGTGCAAAGTATCTATGTGGAAACTCAGTCGATACCAGACGAGGAACGTTTCGTCTTTGCCTATACCGTGACGATTCGTAATCTGGGCCGTTCAAATGTGCAACTTATGGGCCGCTATTGGTTAATTACTAATAGTAATGGCCGGCAGACAGAAGTTCAGGGCGAAGGAGTTATCGGTGAACAGCCGCTGATTCTGCCAGGTAACGAGTTCCAATACACCAGCGGGGCTGTGCTAGAAACGCCGCTGGGTACCATGGAGGGGCATTATGAGATGGTTGATCACCTTGGTCAGGCGTTCCGTACTGTGATTCCGGTGTTCCGTTTAGCGATCCCCGCACTTATCCATTAACGCTGACCTCAACTATGTCTACTTATCTTATTGGCGATGTTCATGGCTGCCTTGACGAGTTGCTTGCGCTATTAGCGCAAGTAGACTTTGACTCGCAGCAAGATACCTTGTGGTTGACCGGCGATTTAGTAGCCCGCGGCCCCGCGTCACTGGATGTACTACGCTACGTCCGCTCATTAGGGCCCGCCGTTCGTATGGTTCTGGGTAACCATGATCTGCATTTGCTGGCTGTTTACGCTGGTATTAGCCGTAACAAACCTAAAGACCGTATCACACCACTACTAGAAGCCCCTGATGCTGACGAACTAATTAATTGGTTACGTCGCCAACCAGTTTTGCAGGTTGATGATGACCTAAAATTAATTATGGCTCACGCCGGTATCACCCCTCAGTGGGATATCGAAACCGCCCAGATGTGTGCCCGTGAAGTAGAATCTGTCTTGAGCAGTGACAGCTATCCACTCTTTCTGGACGCAATGTACGGTGATATGCCCAATAACTGGTCACCCGAGTTGACAGGGTTAGCACGCTTGCGTTTTAGTACTAATGCATTGACCCGCATGCGTTTTTGCTTCCCAAATGGGCAACTGGATATGATCTGTAAAGACACACCAGACAATGCCCCAGCCCCGCTTAAACCTTGGTTTGAGTTACCGCGACGGGTCAGCCCTGAATATTCGATTATTTTTGGTCACTGGGCATCACTGGAAGGGAAAGGTGTGCCAGAAGGAATTTATGGGCTGGATACTGGCTGTTGCTGGGGGGGCGAACTAACCCTGCTTCGTTGGGAAGATAAACGTTACTTCACACAACCTGCTTTCAAAGTGGAAGCTGAAATAACCCATGCTGACGAAATAGCCGCCGCAGCAAAAGATCCCTCTAGTTACTTGTAAGATATCAATAATTAGAAACTGACAATTAGAAAAACCTACTAACAAAGTGGATAAGCGGGGAAATGTACCGAATGGGTCGTAACGGCGTGAGCCGTCGGAGTGCCCATCGGTGCAGTCACCCCGCCAGTCTCAGTGCGACAAAATAGGTTTGTCATCAACCTCGCTTTTTTCTAACTTAAGATTGCAAGTGCAATTAGCGGCGCTCAAGGATCTCGAAGCAATAGCTGTGTGAATTAGCCTCGTCTGCATCATGGAACTCACTAAAGGTGCTTTCCCACTCATCTGGCTCATAATCTGGGAAATGGGTATCGCCCCCAACTTCAGCATCAATGTGAGTAAGATACA